>NZ_JBDTQE010000011.1:0-50463 GCF_039932285.1 Flavobacterium sp. | reverse complement strand
TCGCGCCTGCTTTGGGAGCAGGAGGCCGCAGGTTCGAATCCTGCCACCCCGACAACTTTTAGTTGTCAACTGAATAATAATTTTAAGGTTGCGTAGCTCAGCTGGATAGAGCAACTCACTTCTAATGAGTAGGTCCCAGGTTCGAATCCTGGCGCGATCACAAAAAAGCCTCGACACACATCGAGGCTTTTTTTAGTATTATGTAGTTAAAATAAAATATAAAATAAATATTAATAACTCATTTTAAGTCTACTTTTTAACTTTAAAAATAATAAAGCAATTGAAAATGAAATATTTGCAGATGTTATAATTTGTGGGTAATCTATTTTATATATTGATAATAATTCTACTAATGAAAATTGCTTCGAGTTTTGATCGATAATTTTAGTATGCATTACTTCTACATCAAATAAATCATTTTTTAGACGACCACTTTGAATTTTAGATAAATATTCATTAATAATTTCAATATCATAATTTATGCGATGCCCTACAAGCGTTGCATTTCCTATAAAATTTATTAATGATTCTATAGCCTGAATATTTTCATAACCTAAATTTTTACTTTGTACTACTTCAGATTTATTTAATTCTATTTCTAGAGAATTTTCTAAACGAATTTGATTATTTTCTATAGCAATTGCCCCGATTGATATAATTTTGTCTTTGGCAGGATTTATACCTGTTGTCTCTAGATATAAAACTACTTTTCTTTCAGTTGGTGTTTCAAACTGAATGATGTAGTTCTTCCAGAATTCTGGATAATCTTTCCCTATGTTTTTAAACCAATCAAGCATATTATGAAAATTGTGTTAATTGAAAAGTATCTTTTACAATCTCTTCTAAATCTTTTAAAACGTGTAAAGATTCTTTTAGTTTTTCTTTGTCTGATTTAGATACTATTTCTAAATCGATATATTCTCCTGAATTATCATTTTTAATTCCTTCTAGGGTTCGATATCGTGATAAAAGTAAGAAAGTATCGGCAGCATTCAAGTAAATTTCAGCATTAGAAGTATCCTTAATTGCTAATTCCTTATATCTTGAAAAAGTATTATTAATTCCTTTTAATCCGTGGTGAATTGCCAATAAACGAGCAATATCTACCAACTGATTTATTCCTTTCGCTTTAATATTAAATTTATCCTTATGCAAACCATCTTCTTCTTCATTAAATTTTTTAAAAAAATTAAGTGGCGCTGGATTTTTTAAAGCATCATTACCTAAATAATCAAAAAATAAGGACTTATTTTTTACTTTAAATATGGTTTCTGTAATAATATTTTCTAAATTTTGATCTCCAAAAACAAATTCATAATCAAAAAATATAGAGCAATGTTCATTTGTAAATTCACCTGGAGTATTTATCCAGCTTTCATATTGTTTAGACCAATCTGTCAATGATTTAGACCAAATTTGATTGTTAGCATGGTGACCAAAATTACAATGTTTATATCCAATTTTTTCTAAAATTTCGTTTACTTTTTTAGTTAATTGATTAAAATAATCCTTCACATCACGAAGTTGTTGAATATCAACATCATTAAATATTAAAAAATTATCATGATCTGTTAATAATAATTGCTCTTTTCTTCCTTGACTTCCTATACTTAAGAAGGCAAATGGGACAGGAGGGGAGCCCAATTCTAAAATACTCATTTCGATGGCTCTTCGAATAATTGCCAATGTAATTTCCCCAGAAACATTGAAAATATGTTGCAAAGGAATATTTTTTGTAACTGCTTGATGTATAATATTTGCAAGAGAATTTCTTATCGCTTTTAATTCCGAAGAATCCGTAGAACGTTTTATCTCTTTTATTAGGACACCTGGAGAATTAGCTTGGGCCTGAACTAAGTCATTTTGAGTTATAACGCCTTTTACATCAGTATATATAGTACCATCAATAGTGACACACAAATGATGTACTTTATGTGAAAGCATAACCAATTGTGCTTCTGCTAATGAAATGTTTTCTGATACAGTAATAACAGCGTGTGTCATTATTTTGTCTATATGAGACTGAATGGCTTGTTTTCCTGTAGCCACTTTTTCTCTAAAATCTGCGTCGGTAACAATTCCTACTAATTTATTATTATTGTTCACAAAGGCTGAATCCAATAAATTATCTGCCATTAGTATTGCAACTTCTCGAATTGTTTGATCATAAGTTACAACTAGGGGCTTCTTATTATAATTTAATGTTTGAAAATAAGAAAAATCATTTTGAAATTCAGACAATTGTACAGAATCTGAAATTAATTTATTACTGTTTTTATCAGCTAGATTATTAGAATTTTGAGCAAAACTTTCTAATAAGAAGTTTAAAACATCAGTATTTTTAACTATAAATGGTTTAAAACTTTCAATAGGAATAGCGTATAAAATAGCTTCTTCATTTGTTTTTGCAGTCATTTGGTAATTATTTTTTGCAAAAAATGGACGTAAACCAAAAACATCGCCAGAATAGCATTTATTAAGTAAATTTTGTTCCGCATCCGAAGTAACGGATAAATGTATTACACCAGAATTCATGACATAAAATACATCATGTAAATTTTCATTGACTTGAAATAATATTTGATTTTTTTCTAAATGTATGACACGAATTGTTTCAGAAATACTTTTTAAATCTTCAAAACTTAAAAAACTAAATGGTTTAAAATTTTTTAGAAAATTGGCAACACTTTCTGCAATTGAATTCTTCATGACTAAGATAGATTACTATTTTGTAAATTTATAACATTTTTTAAGAGAAAGAAGTATTATTTGAAAAATTCTATTTTACATAATATAAATTATAGTTCAAATATATTATGTGCTTAAAATGACTGATTTTAGGTTTTATTTCATCTTTTGTCTTTTTACAACTGGTGTCGTATCAGGTTTATTTTGCAAAAAATAATTAGCCATAAGTTTTTCAATCAATTCATCTTTAGTTAGATGATGAAAAACAGTTTTTATTTTATCTTTCAAATCATTTGATAACTCATGATTTGGTTTGGTTTTGAAAATTTGCTTTGCCCATAGATATGCATTATTTTCTTCAATACTTTCTGCATTGGGTTTTTGAAACTTTTTGAATTTAATTCCTAAAGCTTTTTCAAAATCTGCAATTTCTGCGATTTCTTCTTGTTGCAAAATAGTTAATGAAAATCCTTCGGCTCCAGCTCTTGCTGTACGTCCGCTACGATGCACATAAGTTTCATGAACATCCGGTAAATGATAATTTACAACATACGAAATTTCCTTCACATCGATTCCACGAGCTGCTAAATCTGTGGCAACTAATATATTAATATGTCCTGCACGAAACTGATCCATGATTCTGTCACGAATTGGTTGCGTTAAACTTCCGTGGATTGCTCCAGATGAAAAACGATTGATCGCTAAATTCTTAGCTAATTTGTTAACTGCAGCTTTAGTTTTACAGAAAATAATACCTCTTTGTCCTTCTTTTGAAGTTAGAAAATGCATTAAAACTTCTAATTTTTCAATTGGATCTACTACAATATATTCGTGATTGATGCTAGAATTACCAACAATTTCCATACTAGCACTTACTTGTGTCACTTTTTTTGACATATAGTTTTGTACCAATTGTTTAATTGTTCCAGGCATTGTTGCCGAAAACAACCAAGTTTTTCTATTTTTAGGTAAATCGATTGCAATTTCGTCTAATCCTTCTTTGAGTGCAGTTGCCATTTCGTCGGCTTCATCAAGGATTAAATAGTTAATTTCTTTGATGTTTATAGCGCCTCTTTTTATTAAATCTATCAACCTTCCGGGTGTTGCAACAACAATATGAGTAGTTTTTTGCAAACGTTCTATTTGAGGTTTTATTGGGATTCCGCCGCAAACAGAAGCAATAGAAACTTCGGGTAAATATTTAGCAAAACTTTCTAAATTTGTGAATATTTGGTTCCCCAATTCTCTAGTTGGTACTAATATTACGGCTTGTATTTTAGCACTATTTACTTCGACCAATTGCAATAAAGGCAATCCGAAAGCAGCAGTCTTTCCTGTTCCTGTTTTAGCCAATCCTATAAAATCATCTGGACTAGAAAGTAAAACGGGTATCGATTTTTCTTGAATTTCTGTAGGGGCAGAAATTTTTAAATCGATTAAGGCTTTTATAATTGGTTCCGATATTCCTAAATTGGAGAATTGTTTTGACATGATAATGTTGTTTTATAAAAAATATTTCTTCCGAAGTTGAAACTTCTAGCCCAGATAGTAGTGTAAATCCTTTTCTTTTTTTCTTTAGAAAAAGAAAAGATTGCAACGAATAGCTGGAAATAGCTCTTAATCTTCTTGTGCAAATAATTTTTCTCTGTATTTTTTTCCTACTAAAAGTAATAATTTCACTTTATAATCTTCAACCAACCATTCTCGGTAGTTTTTGCTACATTGACTCAAACATTTGGTGTAACGTTTCATACGACATTCGATATCATCGTGTAATTCTTTCGATAAATTTTTCGCATCTATAAGTTCCTCAGTATTATCTACACACATAGCAGCATGCTGATCTAACGATTTTTCAAGTACTACTTTTGAGCGTAGATTTAACGATATAGCTAATTTATGCTCTGCATCAATATCAAAAGTTACGTTATTAGTTTTGCTAAATTTAGCACGTAATTCCGGAGGCATTTCATATTTAAAATGAAGTTCAATTTCAGCATCTTCACGAAGGTTATCTAGGTAATATTCAGGCGATTTGAATATGTGCTGCCAATCTACATTTTGACTCCAAAGCCCAAAACGAGCGGCATTGTTTCCTAAATCGATGATGGTAAATTCATTTTTATTAGGTAGTTTTCTTGATCCACGACCAATCATTTGGAAATATAATGTAAGTGATTTTGTAGCTCTGTTTATAATTATAGTTTCGACAGTTGGCTCATCAAAACCTGTAGTTAAAATCCCTACTGAAGTTAAAATAGCATCAGGAGTTTTTTTAAACCATAATAAAATATCTTTTCTGTCTTCTGGAGATGTTGTGTTATCTAGATGTCTTATGGGTAATCCTGCTTCTTTAAATGTTTCATAAACATATAAAGAGGTATTTATTCCGTTATTAAAGATTAAGGTTTTTTTTCCTTTAGATTTTTCTTCATAAGCATGCAATAATTTATTTTGCATGTCGAGTTGAGAATATAATTCGTCCGAAGATTTGACTGTATAATCGCCATTTATCCCTATTTTTAAGCTAGATAATCCTACATCATAACTATAAGTTATTCCTTTTGCTAAAAAGCCATTATTTATTAATTTACTAATAGGATCTCCTACAATAAGTTCTTTGTAATTTTCATACATAGGTAACTTAATGTTTGAGCTTAGTGGTGTAGCTGTTACACCGAGTATAAATGAATTATTAAAAGAACCTAATAACTTCCTAAAAGAGTTATAATGTGCTTCGTCTATAATAACTAAACCAACATTATCTATAATTAATTTGTCGTCGTTAAGTCTATTTTTTAGTGTTTCGACCATAGCCACAAAACAAGAGTATTCGTCTTGGTCTGGCAATTCTTTTACTTTAGAGTTGATAATTTTATTTTTAACATCAAATCCTTTAAGCATTTTTGAAGTCTGCTTACAAAGCTCTATTCGATGCGTTAGAACAACTACTTTTTTGTCATAGGTTTCTAAGTAACGACGAACTATTTCAGAAAAAATGACTGTTTTTCCTCCCCCTGTTGGTAATTGATATAATAAATGATAATTGTTTTGAACATTATTCATTTTATTAAAAATAGCATCAATATCACGAGATTGATAATCGTACAATACTTTTTTTTCTTCTACCTCAAGTTCCAGCTCTTTGTATGACATACTTTTTTTCTGATTTTGGCAAAAGTACGCTATAAAAAGGGTTTATCGGCTATTTTAATCGAAAAATTGTATAAAAATTAATATTCAAATCTTTCTACAATAGCATTAAACTCATAATGATTTTTCCAATTTTGAGCTAGCGTTTCGTTTTTGATGGCTACTACTCTACTTTCGAAATCATTTAAAATTCCTTTCTCTATAAGAAAGCTAATTGCTTGACTAAAAGAATTTAGCATACTTTTATAAAACAATTCAGATTTTATTTCTTTTTCTGATGATAGTGTTTGGGCAATTTCTATGTTATAAAGCATAATATCGGCAATAATAAAAGTATCTACACCTAGAGTGATAAAATGCTTTATAAATTTTTGAGCTACAGAACGTCTCATTTTTGCTTTTTTTCCTCTAATAGGGAAATATTCATTCGAAATTTTAAGTTTTGCTTCTTTGACCAAATTATTTTCATTTGGATTAAATACAAAATCATAATACGTTTTTACAGGAACAAACTTATCATACAACTCAACTATTTGCTCTTGAAGTTGCTCTTTATTTAGCTCCGAAAGGTACTTTTTTAAATCTCGTTTGCTCATTACTCGAATTTATTTTACAAATATAAATTACTTTAGGTTTGTTATACTTATATAATCGATGATAATTCCTAATTTTGCAATTAAATCAATTTATAAAACTTACAATGCTTAAATTTTTCAAATATCTTGCAATTACAGAAGGAATTTCTGCATTATTGTTATTCTTTTTTGCTATGCCAATGAAATATATTTTCGATAATTCTATTTATGTTAAACATATAGGAATGGCGCACGGAATATTATTTACGACTTATATTATTATTGCAACAATATTAAAATTTAAAGAAAGCTGGAATATAAAGAAATATGCTGAAATTTGTTTGGCTTCCATTCCTCCTTTTGGTACATTTTATATCGAAAAAAAATATTTGAAAGATGCTTAAATTCACTGAGAAATTATTTGGTTGGTGTGATAAACTTTTAATAAAATTTGGTGTTAATGAAACCATCGCTTCCTATTTAGGCTTAATTGTAAATTTAATCGTACTTTTTGTTATTTCGTATATTTTATATATGATATTCAGGTTTATTTTAGTTACAATTATGGCGATTGTGGCAAAAAGAACAAAAACTAAGTTTGATGATTTATTAGTTTCTAATCAAACAGCAAAATACATTTCACATCTTATTCCGCTTATTTATATTTATAAATCGGTTCCTATTATCCTTGAAGATTTTAATTCTTGGGAATTCATTTTTGGGAAATTAGTGGGAATTTATATCATTTTACTAGTTTTATGGATCATTAGAACGGTTTTTAATGCCCTTCGAGATCATCTAAAAACGATTCCAACTTATAGTGATAAACCCATAGATAGTTACATTCAAGTTATCATGATTATCCTTTGGATGATAGGTTTTACCGCCATATTATCTAAATTATTTGAAATACAAATTGGAGATCTTCTGACTACTTTTGGAGCTATTTCGGCTATTATTTTATTAATTTTTAGAGATACTATTTTAGGTTTTGTTGCCAGTATTCAGGTTTCGGTAAATGACATGGTTCGAATTGGAGATTGGATTACGATGGATAAATTTGGTGCCGATGGTGATGTTATCGAAATAAATCTAGCTACTGTAAAAGTTCGAAATTTTGATAATACAACCACTACAATTCCGACTTATAGCTTAATTTCTGATAGTTTCAGGAACTGGCGTGGTATGCTAAATGCCGATGGAAGACGTATAAAACGTCATATTTTGATAAAATCGAGTAGCATTCGTTTTATAAAAGACGAAGAATTAGAAGAATTAAAAAAAATACAACTAATAAAAACCTATATCGAAAAAAAGCAAGCCGATATAAACAAATACAATTCACAATATAATGTGGACAAATCGCTATCGGTAAATGGTAGAAATTTGACAAATTTTGGACTTTTTAGAAAATATTTGACTAATTATTTAGAAAATTATCCAAGTCTAAATAAAGATATGATATTGCTTTGCAGACATTTGCAACCAACTGCTCAGGGAATTCCGTTAGAAATTTATGCTTTTACAAGTGACAAACGTTTTGAAAATTACGAATACATCATGAGTGATATTTTCGATCATATATTGGCTTCTGTAGTCTATTTTGATTTGCAAATTTTTGAGATGCCTTCTAGTAAAAATGGTGTTACAGAGGCTTAAAGTATTAATATGTAAGCTATATTATGTCTAATCAAATAAGCATCTTCTTAAATATTTTTTTTAAAATTTTGCGGTGTTACTCCTGTATATTTTTTAAAAACTTTAGTAAAATAAGAATAATTTTCAAAACCAAATTCATTTGCAACTTCACTAATAGTTACTCCTTTTATTGATAATAATCGTTTACTTTCTAAAATAATTTTTCTATAAATAAATTCCGTTAATGTTATATTTAAAACATTTTTACAAATTCTATTTAAATGTTTCAAACTAATATTCATCATGTTAGCATAATAAGATGGGGATTTTTCTTCTTTATAATGACTATTTACAAGGTTTTTTAGTTCATTAATTTTAAAATTATAAGAATGAATAGAATGATTATCTATTGAGTTGTATATTCTATCTATTTCTATATGAATAACATCAAGAATATTTAATAGCTTATCAGATTTACTTAATTTATTATCTCTATTTTCATAAATCAATATATCAAAATATTGTTTAAATTCTAAAATCTGTAATTCCGTCAAAACTAATTCTGGGGTATTTATTAAAGTTCTATAAAAAGAATAATCTTCTAATTTTTTTTTCCCAAAATATAAATTATAAATCTCCTGAGAATAAAAAGCAATATAACCATCGATATCCTCTGAAAGTTGCCAACTATGAACTTGACCTGGTTTAAGAAAATAAAGACAACCAATTTTTATTTCAAATCTATCAAAATCAATTATATGTATTCCGTTTCCTTGGGTAAATAAAACTAATAAATAAAAGTTGTGGCTATGGGTGTTTTCAATAAAACTATTGTTAACCAAATGTGATTTAAAATCATTCACATACAAATCATTTTCACTCGACTCGCAATAAAATTTATTTATCTGATAAATAGGTTGTTTTTCCATAAACAAAATGTCTTAATTTTACCATTTTTAGCGAATATAAGAAAATTATTATTCATCCTTATATCATAAATTTGTATCATAAAAAAAGATTCTTATGATTAGTACAATAAAACACATTTTCAGTAATGAATGTCCAAAATGTAACAAAGGAAAAGTATTTAGAGACAAAAATTTTTTCTTTAGTATTGGTTTTCCAAAAATGAATGAATATTGTAGTGAATGTAATTTCAAATTTAAAAAAGAACCTGGTTATTTTTTTGGAGCTATGTTCGTAAGCTACGCATTAACAGTTATAGAAGGCTTAATAACTTATTTTATTGCCCATCAATTTTTTGATAAAACATTCGACTTAAGAATTATACCTATCATTTGTAGTGTGGTGGTGGTATTATGTTTTTTTAATATTCGATTATCAAGAATGATTTGGATTTATATGTTTAAAAACTATTCGGCATAAATAATAATTGTTTAAAATTCCAAAAAAATAACAAAATAAAAAAACATCTGCCAAAGATTATAAACTTTGTCCTATTTTATCCTATTTCTAACAAACTCTATTTCTGTTTTTCCATGGGCTTGTGGTTTGCCATTAGCGCCTAGACTTACCATTGTTACCGAATCTATTCTGATAATCGTTTCCCGAGTCATAATGTTTCTGGCTTCGCATTTTAGTGTCAATGATGAATTGCCAAACTTAACCACATCGATACCAATTTCGATAATATCTCCTTGTTTTGCAGAGCTTATAAAATTAATTTCCGACATGTGTTTGGTCACAATTCTAGGATTTTCGAGTTGCACAATCGAATATAAAGCCAATTCTTCATCTATCCAAGCCAATAACTGTCCGCCAAAAAGTGTATGATTTGGGTTTAAATCTTGTGGTTTTACCCATTTTCTAGTATGAAATCTCATGTTTTAACTATTTTTAAAGCTTTTTCTATAATTTCTTGATGATCGAAGGCTAAATTAGGTAATTCGTTTATAGAAAACCAAGCCACTTCCTTTGCATCATCTGAAGCGATTGCTATTGTATTTGCTGAAACTTCTCCAAAATAAGCCACCGAAATCATGTGTCCTCTAGGATCACGAAAAGGTTTCCCGAAAGTACCAATTTGTTGCAAAGAATCTATTTTTATTTGCGTTTCCTCTTCTAATTCTCGTTTTGCAGCTACTTCTAAATCTTCATTTTCATCAACAAAACCACCAGGTAAAGCCCACCAATTTTGAAAAGGTTCATTCTTTCTTTTTATTAAAAGCAATTGATTATCAGTCGTTTTTTTGACAATAACAGCATCTACAGTGACAAATATTTTTGAAGTTCTCATAATTATGTTTTCAACACTAAATTACTAATAACTTTTATATTTTAGCCACAAATAAACTGCTATATTTCTTAATTTTAAAAGAAAAACAAATGGAAAATCGTGATACAACAATTTTTGATTTAAGAGGTGGCGCTTTAGGTATAGTAACGCCACAATCATCGGAAGAAGAAGCTTTTCAGAATATTACTTTGCGACCTATTTTAAAATTGCAAAACGATTTGCTTATTCAAGTTTTTATTAATTATGCTCAGAAGCAAAAAAGCGTCTTTTTTTCATTAACACCCGAAAAAAAACAAAGTTATATTGAAAACGTGATTCAAAAAGACATCAAATTAAGAAACTCTCTAAAAGGAATGGTTATTGGTTTTTTTACCGTTCATGAATACCAAGATTATATAAAAAATTCATCAAACTTAAACAAAAGAATGATGAATTTATTAGTTGAAAGACTAAAAAGCCAATTGCAATTATTGGAAGAATAAATGCAATTTGTCTTGATAAAGTTATAAGTTCGCAAAGATAGAAATTGTAGATATTATTATGACGGCAATAGCTAATTGGATAAATAAAGAAAATGATTCAAATTCAATTTGGACTATTGGTGACACTAAAATCTCAGATATATCGACAAATACTAATTTAAGTCTAGAAAGTAGTAAAATTTTTGAATTACAAATAATTTGTAAAGACATTTCTAAACATCCTCAAAGAAGAGATGTATATTATAGTCATAGTATAGGATTTGCATTTGCAGGAAGTTCATTAGTTGGATTAAATTGTTATGCAACTTTAAATACAATACTCTCTAATTTAGCTGGTTCTGGAGATGAAATTCCTGATTTAGAAAGCATATCATCTATTGTTTCCAAAGTAGTAGATTATTACAGTAAATCCATTTGTTCAAATATGAATAATTTTGAAGCACTAACATATGGTTTTTGTCATAAAACAATGAAATTTAAAAGATTTTATATATCTAAAAAAAATATTCTAAATGACGTAATTTATTGTAAAGAGGAAATTAAAGATGAGAATTTAGTTTATTTAATTGGAGATATGAAAAATGAAATATTTGAAGAAATAAAAAATAAAATGATCTTAGATGAAAAAGATAAAAATTTGAAATATTGGAGAACCCCATTAATAGTTATGAGTGAAATTATTGCTTCAGGAAAATATCAAAGCATTGGAGGAGGAACCCAATTAAATATTGCGGATTTCTTTGGTTGTAAACCATATCAATCAGCAGGAGAAATCAATCAAGTATGAAATTCAGGAATATTGATATTCATTTTGATATCGGCTATAATGTTGGAGAATGTTTAATTTCAATTGACGGAATGAATTTTAAAATGAAATAAAAATATCTAAAAAAAGTATGTCAAATATTGAAATTAGAACAGTAATACCAAACGATATTGACCAATTACAAAAAATTGGCAGACAAACTTTTCAAGAAACATTTTCAGAATCAAACTCTGAAGAAAATATGAAAAGTTATTTGGATGAAGGATTTTCTAAAGAAAAACTAATTAAGGAACTTAACGACAAGAACTCCGAGTTTTATTTTGCAACGCTTGACGATGTAGTTATTGGTTACTTAAAAATTAACTTTGGAGAATCTCAAACAGAACTAAAAGATAGTAAAGCACTTGAAATTGAACGAATTTATGTTTCAAAAGAGTTTCACGGAAAAAGCGTTGGACAATTATTGTACGATAAAACAATCCAGATAGCAAAACAGAAAATTGTAGCCTATATTTGGTTAGGTGTATGGGAAGAAAACCTAAGAGCAATAAGCTTTTACAAGAAAAATGGTTTCATTGAGTTTGACAAACATATTTTCAAATTAGGAAATGACGAACAGACCGACATCATGATGAAACTCAAATTGAGCTATTAAATGTTTAATCTTTAAACATTAGCCTGATTTGAATTTTCTACATAAAAAACTAAAAGTAGCTTTCTACTTTTAGTTTTTAGTTCAAGTATACACAACTGTTCTAATTATAGCTCTTTACAAATTATTTATCTCTCGATTCTAAAATATTAACAATATCTTGTAATTTAAACCCTTTGGCTTGCAATAAAATGAGGTAATGAAAAAGCAAATCGGCACTTTCGCTCAAAAATAAGACATCATTATTGTCTTTGGCTTCAATGACCATTTCTATTGCCTCCTCTCCTACTTTTTGCGCAATTTTATTAATTCCTTTCTGAAACAAACTGGCTACATAACTTGTATCGGAATTGGCAGTTTCTTTTCTTTCTGAAATCGTATTTTCTAATTTTAATAAAAAATTAAAATTCTCATTTTTAGATTCTTGCCAGCAATTATATGAACCTGTATGACAAGTATTTCCTTCTGGATTTACTTGTACTAAAAAAGTGTCGTTATCGCAATCTAATTTAACATCGACAAGGTTCAAAAAATTACCACTCTCCTCGCCTTTTGTCCATAATCTATTTTTTGAACGGCTAAAAAAAGTAACTAATTTGGTTTCTAAAGTTTTATTATATGCTTCTTCGTTCATGTAACCGAGCATCAAAACTGTTTTAGAAATAGTATCTTGAATAATAGCTGGAATTAATCCGTCTGTATTTTTTTGAAAGTTTGGTTTCATATTATTTTGTTTACTAAACCTGTCAGGTATATATGATTAAATTCTAATTTTTATATTATTTCTATTTAATTCCTTTTTTAGCTCTAAAATTCCAATTTCTTGAAAGTGAAAAACACTGGCAGCCAAAGCAGCATCAGCATTTCCCAAAAGAAAAACATCGGAAAAATGCTGTATTGTTCCTGCACCACCAGAAGCAATAATTGGAATATTTACAGTTTGCGATAATTTGGCTAATGCCTCATTTGCAAAACCATTTTTTGTGCCATCATTGTCCATCGAGGTAAAAAGAATTTCTCCTGCTCCACGATTTTCAACTTCTTTTGCCCAATCGAATAAATCAATTTCTGTAGCAATTTTTCCTCCTACGAGATGTACTTTCCAATTTCCGTTAATTTGCTTGGCATCGATAGCCGCCACAATGCATTGGCTTCCAAAAGCCAAAGCCAAATCATTTATTAATTGCGGATTTTTAACTGCCGAAGAATTAATTGACACTTTATCGGCGCCATTTTTTAGCAATATTTCTACATCATTTACAGATGAAATTCCGCCGCCAACAGTAAACGGAATATTGATGGTTTCTCCTACTTTTCGAACCAAATCGATTAGCGTTTTTCTATCTTCTTCGGTAGCAGAAATGTCTAGAAAAACCAATTCGTCTGCTCCTTCGTCAGAGTACTTTTTGGCTAATTCTACTGGATCCCCTGCATCTTTTAAATCTAGAAAATTGACTCCTTTTACGGTTCTTCCGTTTTTAATGTCTAGACAAGGAATTATTCTTTTTGTGAGCATTTTTTTTGTTTTTAAAACCTGTCAGGTATAGATAGGATGAAATTTTCCAATTGTTTTAATGTAATTCTGTTTTCGTAAATTGCTTTTCCAATAATAGTTCCCTCGCAGCCTAATTCGGCTAGTTTTGGTAATTCATCAAAAGCGGAAATTCCACCAGAAGCTATGAGTTTAATTCCTTTAGCTTCCTGCAAAATTTTTGCATACAAATCGAAACTTGGGCCTTCTAACATACCGTCTTTTGCAATATCAGTACAAATTACATACTGAATTCCATTGTTTTGATAGTTTTGAATAAACGGAATTAATTCTTCTTTACTTTCTTCTAGCCAACCCGAAACAGCTACTTTTTCGTTGTTTGCATCGGCACCTAAAATTATTTTATCAGATCCATATTTTAAAATCCATTCTTTGAATAAATCAGGATTTTTGACCGCAATACTTCCGCCAGTTATTTGGTTAGCACCAGATTCGAAAGCAATTCGCAAATCGTTATCGGACTTTAATCCACCACCAAAATCAATTTTTAATGATGTTTGAGAAGCAATTTGTTCCAAAATTTTGTAGTTTACAATTTGGCTTGACTTAGCACCATCTAAATCGACCAAATGCAAATATTGAATCCCGTGGGCTTCAAATTCTTTGGCTACTTCGAGTGGATTTTCGTTATATATTATTTTAGTATTATAATCGCCTTTGGAAAGTCGGACACATTTCCCGTCGATGATGTCTATGGCTGGGATTATTCTCACGAGATTTTAGATTTTAGATTAACGATTTTAGATTTAAAAAATTAAAAAGAATTTGCTCTCCTATTTTTCCGCTTTTTTCTGGATGAAATTGTACTCCGTAAAAATTATCTTTTTTCAATGCTGACGAATATTCTTTTTCATAATTAGTAAACGCAATGGTTTCGGCACATTTTGGGGCATAATAACTGTGAACTAAATACATGTATTCGTTTTCAGAAATACCTGAGAACAAATTAGATTTCAAATTATAAATGATATTCCAACCCATTTGTGGCACTTTTACAGCAGTAGAAAATTTAATAACATCTACATCAAAAATTCCCAAACCGATAGTATTTCCCTCTTCTGATGAGTTACACATGAGTTGCATTCCTAGACAAATACCTAGAACTGGCTGTTTCAGATTGGGAATTAGTTTATCTAAACCGCTTTCTCGGAGTTTTTTCATTGCAGAACTTGCTTCTCCAACACCTGGAAAAATCACTTTGTCTGCCGATTGAATTTCGGCGATATTATTTGACAAAATACCTTCGTAACCCAATCTTTGTAGAGCAAACTGAATGCTTTGTATGTTTCCTGCTCCGTAATTTATAATGACTATTTTCATGTTATTTGTTTAAAGTTTAATGTTTTAAAGTTTAAAGCGCTGTTGATAACTTTAAACCTGAAACTATAAACTAGAGTAACCCTTTGGTACTTGGCAAAATCATTTTTTCTGAATCTCGTTTTACAGCTACTTTTATGGCTTTAGCAAAAGCTTTAAAAATAGCTTCAATTTTGTGATGTTCATTCGTACCTTGTGCTTTAATATTTATGTTGGCTTTTGCACCATCGGAAAAAGATTTGAAGAAGTGAAAAAACATTTCGGTTGGCATTTGTCCAATCATTTCACGTTTGAATTCGGCTTCCCAAACCAACCAATTTCGGCCACCAAAATCGATCGCTATTTGTGCCAAACAGTCGTCCATGGGCAAACAAAATCCGTAGCGTTCGATTCCTAATTTGTTTCCTAAAGCTTGTGCGAAAACTTCTCCTAAAGCAATGGCTGTGTCTTCAATTGTGTGGTGTTCGTCAACTTGTAAATCACCTTTTACAAGAATTTCTAAATCCATTTGTCCGTGGCGAGCAATTTGATCTAGCATGTGATCGAAAAAAGCGATTCCAGTATTTATTTTACTTTTGCCCGTTCCGTCAAGATTTAATTGGATAGAAATATCAGTTTCATTTGTTTTTCTAACGATAGAAACGGAACGATTTTCGAGTTTCAGGAACTCATAAATTTTTTGCCAATCATTAGTTTCTAAAGCAATATATTGGTTTAATTCTTCTTTTTTTACCGATATTTCTCCTGTTCCTAAATTGGTATAATCATTTATAAAAATAGCTTTCGAACCCAAATTTTTACCCAATTCGACATCCGTCAATCGATCGCCAATTACAAATGAGTTTTGTAAATCATACGCTTCCGAAAAATACTCGGTTAGCATTCCCGTTTTTGGTTTTCTAGTATTGGCATTTTCAGATGGAAACGTTCTGTCGATACAAACTTTATCAAAAATAACACCTTCATTTTCAAAGGTTTTCATTATAAAATTATGTACAGGCCAAAAAGTATTTTCAGGAAAACTAGACGTTCCCAATCCGTCTTGATTGGTAATCATAACCAGTTCGTAATCTAATTCTTTCGCAATTTTACTTAAAAAAGGAATACATTTCGGGTAAAAAATCATTTTATCGAAACCATCTATTTGCTCGTCGATCGTTTCTTTAATCATTGTTCCGTCACGGTCTATAAATAATACTTTTTTCTTCATTATAATGATTTTAAAACGGTGATTAATTGTTCATTTTCTTCTTTGGTACCAACAGTAATTCTTAAGCAATTTTCGCACAAAGCCTGATTACTTCTATTTCTAATTACGATTCCTTTTTCGATTAGTTGGTTGTATCTCTTGTTTGCATCGTCAACTTTTATTAAAATAAAATTGGCATCCGAAGGATATATTTTTTCTATAAATGACATAGATGATAATGATTGAACCATCTTTATTCTTTCATTTATAATTTTTTTTACTTGAAAATCTAATGTTGTTTGTTCTAATTTTTTTATTGCCGTTTCTTGTGATAGATTATTTATATTATATGGTGGTTTTATTTTATTTAATACTGCAATTATTTCTGAAGAAGCATACAAAATACCAACTCTTAAACCAGCCATTGCATACGCTTTTGACAGTGTTTGCGTAATAACAAGATTTGGATATTCGTTTATTTCTTGTAACCAACTTTCATTTTTAGAGAAATCGATATAAGCTTCATCAATAACCACAAGACCATTAAAATTTTTTAGTAATGATAAAACCGCTTGATCATCAAAAGAATTTCCTGTTGGATTGTTAGGAGAACAAAGAAAAATCATTTTAGTTTGTTCATTTACATTCTTTAATATGGAATCAATATTGGGCTGAAAATCATTAGACAATAAGACTTCTATATTTTCGATGGCATTAATATTGGCTAAAACACCATACATTCCGTAAGTTGGCGGAAGCGTAATTATATTGTCTTTATTGGGTTCGCAAAATGCTCTGAATAATAAATCTAGTACTTCGTCACTTCCGTTTCCTAACAGAATTTGATTTTCATTAATTTTTTTTTGTTTAGATAAAATACTTTTCAGAATTTTTTGTTGCGGATCTGGATAACGATTTATTCCATTAGAAAATGGATTTTCGTTAGCATCAAGAAAAACCATATTGTGACTAAAATCTTTAAATTCGTCTCGTGCAGAAGAATAAGATTGCATATTATTTATATTTTCTCGGATGAGATTGTTTATGTTCATTGTTTTGAATTTACAGATGAAAGAAGCAAGAATAAAGACTTATAAAATCTTGCTTCTTGTATCTTTTTTCTAATTATTTATAATTTAATCTTAAAGTCACAGCATTTTTGTGTGCTTGCAAACCTTCGGCATCCGCCATGATTTCTATCGCTTTACCAATGTTTTGAATACCTTTTTTAGATATTTTCTGGAAAGTCATCGATTTTAAAAAACTATCTAAATTTACACCCGAATAATTTTTAGCATAACCATTTGTTGGTAAAGTATGATTGGTTCCAGAAGCATAATCCCCAGCACTTTCAGGTGTATAATTCCCTATGAAAACAGAACCTGCATTTTGAATATTATCAATGTAAAAATCTTCGTCTTTAGTGCAAATAATAAAATGTTCTGGAGCATAGTCATTAATTAAATCCAAAGCAATTTTATCATTTTCAACGTAAATTAGTTTAGAATTTTCCATAGCTTTTTGTGCGATATTTTTTCTTGGTAAAACTTCTATTTGAGTATTGATTTCAATTTCAACAGCCTCAATTAATTCTTTTGAAGTTGAGACTAAAATAACTTGACTGTCAGTTCCATGTTCTGCTTGACTTAACAAATCCGAAGCAACAAAACTTGGAATGGCAGTTTCATCTGCAACAATAAGCAATTCGCTTGGCCCTGCAGGCATATCGATAGCAACCCCAAATCGAGTAGCATATTGTTTTGCAACAGTTACAAACTGGTTTCCTGGCCCAAAAATTTTATACACTTTTGGAATGGTTTCTGTGCCAAAAGTCATTCCCGCAATAGCTTGGATCCCTCCTACTTTCAGTATTTTTGTTACACCACATAAATTAGCAGCATATAAAATAGCTGGATTTATTTTCCCTGATTTGTCTGGTGGTGAACATAGAATAATTTCTTTGCAACCCCCGATTTGAGCAGGAACAGCTAACATTAAAACGGTTGAAAACAAAGGTGCAGTTCCGCCTGGAATATATAATCCTACTTTCTGAATTGGTCTTTTTTCTTGCCAACATTTTACACCCTCAATCGTTTCAACTTCAATTTTTGAAGTTTTTTGAGCGTTGTGGAATTTTTCAATATTAGATTTGGCCAAATTAATAGCCAGTTTCAATTCTTCTGAAACTAAATTAAAAGCTTCTTTTATTTCCTCATTAGAAACTTCAATGTTTTCAATTGAAATTCCATCAAATAAAGAAGTGTATTTTGCTACAGCAACATCTCCTTTTAGTTGGACTTCTTTAAAAATACCTTTTACAGTTTCTTCAATATCATTGAAAGTCTGCGTTGGTCTTTTTAGAATTTCTGACCAAGTTTCTGGTTTTGAGTTATATATTTTGATCATTTTATTTAAATTTAAATCACCATTTTTTCAATTGGACAAACAAGAATACCTTCGGCACCAGCAGCTTTCAATTTATCTATTACTTCCCAAAATTGATCTTCATCAATAACCGATTGTACACTACACCAACCTACTTCACTTAGGGGCACTACTGTTGGACTTTTTAGAACAGGTAAAATTTCGGTTATAGCCTGTATTTTATCATTTGGTACATTCATTAAGATATATTTTGCCTTTCTAGCTCTAAGTACTGATTGAATTCGGAATCTTAACTTGTCTAATATTTCTTGCTTTTCAATACTAATTAATGGAGAAACAGCGAGAACAGCTTCACTTTGCATAATGACAGCTACTTCTTTTAAATTATTTTTAAAGAGCGTACTTCCACTAGAAACAATATCGACAATCGCATCTGCAAGTCCAATATTTGGAGCAATTTCGACCGAACCTGATATTTCGTGTAATTCGACTTTTATATAGTTATTTTTAAAATAACTTAAGGTTGTATTGGGATAAGAGGTTGCAATTCTCATTTTTTTTAAATCATCTAAAGATTTGAAATTAAAAGATTTAGGAACCGCTACAGAAACTCGGCATTTTGAAAATCCTAATTTTTCGGCAATTTTGATATTTCCACCTTTTTCAACTAAAATATTATCCCCAACAATAGCAATATCTACAACACCATCTATTAAATATTGAGGAATGTCTGAGTTTCGAAGAAATAATACTTCGAGCGGAAAATTGGAGGCGGAAGCTTTAAGCTGGTCATTTCCATTGTCGATTGAAATGCCACAATCTTTTAAGATTTTTAAGCTATCCTCGTTGAGGCGACCTGATTTTTGAATTGCAATTTTTAAAGTACTCATTGTTTTATTTTGATTAAATATTAGGAATGAGTACAGCTTGGAGAAAATAAAAAACCCGTTTGATGTACTCAAACGGGTTTTAGAATATTGTGATTTACACGCATATCATTAACACTTCGCCTGAGAGCAAATATGAAAATGATGATGATGTAATTGATTTAGAAACATTTTTGTTTTTTTAGTACACTGCAAATATAGGTTCAAATAAAAATAGAAAACAAATTATTTTGTTATATTTTCAATAATTTATGATTTGTTTAATCTTTGTCTTCTTCTTCAGTTCCATTATTTACTGGTATTTCTATTGAATTTGTTCTAATTTCAGTATGACGTACTTCCCCTCCTGATGTACCTACTTGTTGCGCTAAAAAAACTCCTACAACAGAAATTACAACTGCTAAATAGGATATTAGATTTGCTTTCGCATGATTTTTAAGATTTAAATATAATCCGGCAAGAGATACTACTCCTAAAGCATATAAAACTATAGCAAATTTTTCTGCTAATTCTTCGTGTTCATGAATAATTTTTTTACCAACATTTGGCATATCTTCTACTAACTCTTCGGCTCCTTCTCCTGTTCCCATACTAAATGCTGCAAAAATAGCTGAAATTATAAATAAAAAATAAGCAATATTTTTTGCAGAATTATTCTTTAAAATTATTCCTGCAATCAAGATTCCTAATCCAAAAATTGTCCCAATAATTGGAAAATGGTTTACTACCATGTGTAAATGTGCATCGTTCATGATTTTTTTGATTTATTAAGTTAATATTGATTTAGCATAAAAATAGCCTTATTAATATCTTTATTTATTACATAATTCTTTTAATTAGTTGTAGAATTCTTATCCTGCTAATGAAACACCAATCAAAGCACCAATTCCATAAGTTACAGCAGCTGCAAGTAATCCAAAAATAACTTGTCTTGTTCCTGAAAATAAAACTGGTTTTCCAGTAAATAATGTTATCGCAGAACCAATTCCGAATAATCCAACAACACTACTTCCTATACTTAAAAATATTGCATTCTTTCCTTCTAAAAACATAAATGGATATAATGGAATTATAGCTCCAATTGCAAATAAAATAAATGATGTAATAGCTGCTTCCCAAGCAGAACCACTTAATTCTTCTTTATTTATTCCTAACTCTTCAGTTATTAAAGTTTCAATTGCAGATTCTTTAGTTAAAAATGCTTTTTTTGCTAATTTTTTAGCTTCTTCTAATGTCATTCCTTTAGCTTGGTACAACAATACTAATTCCATTTCTTCTTCTTCAGGCGAAGCTTCTAATTCGGCAGTTTCTAATGCTATTTGATTTTCGTACAATTCGCGTGAACTTTGAACAGATAGCCATTCTCCTAATGCCATCGAAATAGCACCTGCCAATAATCCTGCACAACCTGTAAGTAAAATTGTATTGTTGTTTACCGCTGCACCAGCGACACCCATGACCAAACTCATATTAGAAACCAATCCGTCATTTGCTCCTAAAACTGCAGCACGCAAGGCATTTCCACCAACAGATTTGTGTCGGCTTTCAAATTTAGAAAGAAATCCACCTGATACATTTAAAGCTGCATTACTATTAACTGCTTCAATAATTTTTAAATGATTATGTTCAAAACCTGATAATTTTTCGCCTGCTTCAATTTTATTTTTTACAGTATTAATAGCAAACTGCTTTTCAACACCTGATAAATTACTAATTATAGAGCTGTAGCCAAAAATCTTTCCTAATTTTAATTGTAATTTAGCTCTTGATGAAGGATTTGGTAAAACTGCATTAGGACTTTCCTTTTTAATTTCGATCAACATGTGTTGTGCATGGCCATCTTCTATTTTTGCTAAAGCCAACAATACCCTATTAAGATTTTCATCCTGTTGAATAGCTGCTATGCTTTTGTATAAAAAAGAAGTATCAACTTCAGTTTGCAACTGTCCTTTTAATTTGTTTAAATCCATAAATTATTTAAATTAATTGGTAATATCAAAAACTCCTTTTGTTAGAATTTTCGAGTTTGAATTAATAAGATTATTGGGGATTATCTCAATAAATTTCTCTGATTTTTCTCCTAAAGATACTGCAACTTTTTTAAATGAGTACTGATTTTTATCATTATCCAACACTAACACGAAATTCTTATTATTTTTTGTAATTAAAGCTTCTGTTGGGATTGCTAATCCTTTTTTAGAATTTGTAACGATTCCAGCCTCTACAAACATTCCTGTTAGTAATTTTTGTTTAATATTATCTTCTAAATGCCCATGAACATTAATGGTTCTATCATTTCCTTCAATAGACTTTCCAACTAAATGCACTTCTGCGTTAAAAACTTCTTTAGTAGCTTCTGGGACTGTAAAATTAATTTTTTGTCCAACTTTTACATTCAAAATGTCTTTTTCAAAAACAGCTAATTCTAAATGCAAATGATTAGTATCAACAATTTCTAGAATTACATCTGAAGGCGCAACGAACATTCCCACATTGGCATTCATAATCACAATGTCTCCAGAAATTGGAGCATAAATAGTTACAACAGAAGTTAATTTTCCTTTTTCTACATTACTAGGATTAATGTTTAAAAGTACTAGTTTAGCCTTTAAACTCTGATACATTCCTCTTGTTCTTTTATAATCACTTTCGGCTTTTAGATAATTTTTTTGAGAGGTTATCTTTTCGTCATACAATGTTTTTTGTCTCTCGAATTCAGATTTTAAATAGTTTATTTGTTCTGCAACTTCAAGATAATCTTTCTGAATATCCAGAAATTCAGTATTTTCCATTGTTAATAAAGCTTGCCCTTTTGTCACTTTATCTCCGACTAAAAGTTGGGTAGATTTTACATAACCATCTATAAAAGAAGTCACTTTTGCTCTATTTTGTGGCGGAACATCGATTTTTCCAGATGTTTTTATAGTGACATCAAAATCTTGCTCTTCTGGACTAGAAATTTTCATTCCTGAAGATTCAAATTGTTCCTTTGTAACTAAGATTATTCCATCATCTTTAGGACTAACTTCTTCAACTTTAGCATCTTTACAAGAAAATAATAAAGCGGCAATTGCAAATGTATATATTGTTTTTTTCATTGGTATCTAACTAAAAATTAAGGTATTGTAAATCTAATTGTATTTTATTATATTGTAAAACAGACTCTAAATATTCGACTTGAATCGTAGTGGCATTATCTAAACTTTGAATGTACTGAAAAAAATCAATTTCTCCGTGCTTATAACTCATCGTTGCAACTTTGATAATTTCTTCAGACAATTTTTTTCCAAATTGATTATAATAATTAATTGCTTCTTGGTATTTTGCTAATTCACTTGTTTTCTGAAGAATATAACTATCAATTTTTTGTTCTTCATTTTGTTTTTGTTGTTCCCAAGATTGCAATTCGAGTTGTGCCACTTTTGATTTGGCTTTATTTCCAAAATACAATAATGGTATGCCAACTCCGACTTGAAAACCATATAAGGATTGTGATAATCCATTATTTTTTCCTTGAAAATAATCTACATTCAAATCAGGTAACCAATGTTGCTTTTGTAACTTAATTTGACTTTTATAATTTTTTGTAATACTTTCTAAATAAGATAAATAAAATGACTTACTTGTTTCATTACTTAATATTTTTAAAGGTTCAATGTTATTATTTATAATTACAATTTTCTCATCTACTTGTACTAAAGACTGTAAGATTTCGTACTGTGCTTTTTTATCTTTTTCAATTTGAGAAAGCATGGTGCTAATTTTTCTAAATTTGGCCTGAGCTGTTATTTTTTCTAGATAATTGGTTTCACCTAATTCGAAACGTCTATCACTAGCCTTTGAAAAATTTTGATACAAGCTATCTAAATAATGATACAATTTTTCTTGGTGTTGTAAATAAACAATATGATTGTAAATAGTAGAAACCTCTAGATTTAATTTGTTTTTTTGAATTTCAAAATTTGCACTTTCTTTTTCATACTCCGCATTTAATACTTTCTTTTGAGCTCCATAAACTGTTGGGAAAGCAAATCGTTGTTGTACTCCAAAAACCTTCAAAGGCTGATTGTTTAAAGCTAAATTATTCTGATCGTAACTGTAATAAATAGTAGTTTTATCGAAAGTATATGCCGTTTTAATATTGGCTTTCATTTTATCTACTTGCAATTGAGATGCTTTAATACCTTTATTATTTTCAATAGCTTTTCCTAACAAAACATTTAGTTCAGGATTAGAATTTTGTGAAAATGCAACCGTTGATAGCATTAAAAACAAAATAATAATAGTTGTGTTATTGTGAATTTTAAATTTAGCTTTTTTAAATTCTTTACCATCAAAAACTTTATATAAAATAGGTAAAACTACCATTGTTAAAATCGTTGCTGTAAACAAACCTCCAATTACAACAGTTGCTAATGGACGTTGCACCTCTGCTCCTGCTGATGACGAAAT
This sequence comes from Flavobacterium sp., assembly GCF_039932285.1. Classification (GTDB taxonomy): domain Bacteria; phylum Bacteroidota; class Bacteroidia; order Flavobacteriales; family Flavobacteriaceae; genus Flavobacterium. Next base: position 26,470 of record NZ_JBDTQE010000011.1, on the reverse strand, counting down.
TGCCATTGGCAAAAATCCAAGAGCTGCTGCCGCTGCTGTTAATAATACAGGGCGCAATCTATCTGTGGTTCCTTTTAAGATTAATTCGTCCATATCTTTCATTCCATTATGTTTTAGTTCTTTAAAATGTTCAATAAGTACAATTCCGTTCAATACTGCTATTCCGAAAAGGGCTATAAAACCAACACCTGCCGAGATACTAAAAGGCAAATCTCTCATCCATAAAAACAATACACCTCCTACTGCTGATAATGGAATAGCAGAATAGACCATTAAAGCTTCTTTTATTGTTCCAAAAGCAAAATACAATAAGATAAATATTAAAAACAAAGCAATTGGAACAGCAATAGCTAAACGCGCTTTTGCACTTTGTAGGTTTTCAAATTGTCCGCCATAACTTACTCTGTAGCCATCTGGTAATTTAATTTTTGCATCGATTATTTTTTGAATATCCGTTACAACGCTTTGTAAATCTCGGTTTCTCACATTAATTCCCACTACAATCCTGCGATTGGTGTTGTCTCTAGAAATTTTTGCTGGACCTTCAGTATATTCGATACTAGCTAATTCACTAAGTGGAATTTGTTGGCCGTTTGGTGTTGAAACATATAAATTTCGTACATCTTCAATATCCTGTCTGTTGGTTTTATCTAAACGAATCACCATGTCAAATCGTTTTTCGCCTTCAAATACATTTCCTACTGTTTTTCCTGCAAAACCAAGCGCAATGATTTCATTTAAATCGGCAATATTTAAACCATAACGTGCAATTTTTGAACGATCATATACCACAGCCATTTGAGGTAAACCTTCCGTTTTTTCGATAATTACATCCGAAGCTCCTTCAATATTTTCTATTGCTTTTTTTATTTCATTCGCTTTTTTTGCCAAAACATTCAAATCTTCACCAAAAACTTTGACAGCCACATCAGATCTAGTTCCAGAAATTAATTCGTTAAAACGCATTTCTATAGGCTGTGTAAACTCTATTTCCATATTTGGAATTTGCTTTTCGATTGCTTCTTTTATTTTGTCGGCCAATTCGTCTTTACTTGAAGCAGAAACCCATTCTGATTTTGGCTTCAATTTGACTATAATATCACTTTCTTCCATACTCATAGGATCGGTTGGAACTTCGGCAGCTCCAATTCGGCTCACAACTTGATCTACTTCAGGAAATTTTTTGAGGATTATTTTCTCTATTTTCGTAGTTGTTTCAATAGTTTTAGATAATGAAGTTCCAGTTTTTAAGACTGGCTGAATGACAAAATCTCCTTCATCGAGCGTAGGAATAAATTCTCCTCCCATTGTGGCAAACAAACCAATGGCTAAAAATAGTAAACCAACTGCTCCATATATTACTTTTTTAGTATTCGCTAGCGCCCAAATAATTACGGGTAAATAAAAGGAATTTAGCTTCTGAATTAATCTATTGGATAATGATTTTGGATTTTCTTCGGTAGGCTTTAAAAATAAGGAAGAGACTACAGGAACATACGTAAAGCAAAAAAGCATAGCGCCTACTAGAGCAAAACTAAAAGTCATGGCCATAGGTTTAAACATTTTGCCTTCAATACCAGATAAGGAAAGAATTGGAATAAAAACTATTAAAATAATTAATTGACCAAAAATGGCCGAATTCATCATTTTAGAAGCACTTTTATATGTAATTTGATCAATCTCTATCTGACGATCTTCTTTAGATAAGTGACCTAAATGTTTCGATTTATGTGCAATTTGGAAAGCTATAAATTCAACAATAATAACTGCTCCGTCAATAATAATTCCAAAATCAATAGCACCTAAACTCATTAAGTTAGCATCAATTTTAAAAATATTCATAAAGGAGATTGCAAATAGCAAACACAACGGAATAACCGAAGCTACTACCAAACCTGAACGCCAGTTTCCGAGCAATAAAACCACTACGAAAATTACAATTAAACAACCTAAGATTAAATTTTCAGCAACAGTAAAAGTAGTTTTACCTACTAATTCGCTACGTTCTAAAAAACCATTAATATAAACTCCTTGAGGTAATATTTTCTGAATTTCGGCTACTCTATTTTTTACATCAGTTATTACTTGTTTAGAGTTCCCTCCTTTTAGCATCATGACTTGGCCTAGCACTTTTTCGCCTTCACCATTGCCGGTAATTGCCCCAAAACGATTGGCGTTTCCGTAACGTACTTGTGCAACATTTTTGATATAAATTGGCAAACCATTTGCATTTTTTACCACTATATTTTCAATATCTTGAATCGATTTTACTTTTCCTTCGGCACGAATAAAATAACTTTGATTTACTTTTTCAATATAAGCACCACCAGCAATACTATTATTTTTTTCTAATGCATTAAAAACATCGGAAGTCGTAATATTCATCGCTTTTAAACTCGAAGGCACTATTGCAATCTCGTATTGTTTAAGATATCCTCCCCAAGTATTTATCTCTACAACTCCTTTTATACCAGATAATTGACGTTTTACAACCCAATCTTGTAATGTTCGTAAATCGGTTACTGAATATTGAGATTTAAATTCTGGCTTAACTTCTAATGTATATTGATAAATTTCACCTAAACCAGTAGTAATAGGTCCCATTTCTGGTGTTCCAAAACCTTGTGGGATTTTTTCTGAAGCTGATTTTATTTTTTCGGCAATCAATTGTCTTGGCAGATACGTTCCTAAGTCATCTTCAAAAACAATCGTTACTACCGAAAGTCCAAATTTTGAAATAGATCTAATTTCTTTAACACCTGGCAAATTTGCCATCTCAATTTCGACAGGATACGTGATAAATTGTTCAATATCTTGAGTAGAAAGATTACGTGAAGTAGTTATTACCTGGACTTGATTATTAGTCACATCAGGTACCGCTCCTATAGAAATTTGAGTTAGTGAAAAAAGTCCAAAACCTAATACCAGTAAGGTAAAAAGCAGTACAATAAGTTTGTTTTTTAAACTGAAGGCAATTATTTTCTCAAGCATTTTTTTTACTTTTATATTTCACAAAAATATAAAATTACGAATGTAAATTTCTTAAGAACCACTTAAGAAACGCTTATGAGAAACTTAAAACTACAGTAGTTCCAATATTTTGCTGACTCATAATCTTAACATCAATATTAAGCAAAGCACTTAATCTTTTTACGATAGATAATCCGAGTCCAGTACCTTTAATTTCAGTATTTTCGATGGATTTTGAACGATAAAACTGATTGAATATTTTTTCTAAATCTTCTTTTGGTATACCTATTCCAAAATCGGTAATTTGGCATTTTATTTTACCATTATTTTCAGAGATACAAACATTTATATTCGAATTATTATTTGAATATTTTAAAGCATTTGAGATTAAATTATTAATGATGATTGATAATAAATAATTATCGCTTGTTACATAATAATCTTTATCAAAATTAGATGAAATATGTATATTTTTAGTTTGAATAATACTTGAATATTGAGAAACTATATCTAAAATTATAGCATTTAAATACGTTTTTTCAATTTTGATACTTTGTTTTTGGTTTTCAAAACGGGCAAGTAAAAGTAATTGATCGACTAAGTAATTTAAGCGATTAACTTCCGAAATACAAAAATTAATTTTTTCTTTATATTCATCTTGATTTCTAGGTTTTCTAATTAAAACTTCGAGCGTTCCTTTTATTATAGTTAGAGGTGTTCTCAGCTCGTGAGAGGCATCTGATGTAAATTGTTTTTCTCTATCTATAGTATTTTCAATTCTATCTAATAAACTGTTTATTGTTTCTGAAAGCACGAAAAGTTCATCTTTATTTTGAGGCAACAAAATTCGCGATTTGAGATTATCTTTTGTGATTATATTAGCAGTCTCTATTATTGCACTTATTGGTTTTATACTTCTACCAGCAATTAATCTTGCTATCACAAAAAGTATTAATAAGATTAGCGGATATGCAATTATTAATATTTTTGATAAATTATTAAGAACCATTATTGAATCCTCTAATGACATAGCTACCAACAAATATCCTCTTTTAATTGAATTTTCGAATATTGGAACTTGAATTTGTCGGATTGATTTGTCAACTAACTTTGTATCAAATAATTCATAATCTTTAATTTTTGAATTAAAAACTAAAGATTGAATTTTGAGATTTGGAGATTTCTCTGCGATCATTCCATTTTTATCATAAAACTGAATAAAAACTGGATTTACTGCAACTGTATTGTGTTCACGTTCTCTCCATTCGTCATTATGAATTAGACCAATATGGTTACTTTTTATTTCAATTTCAGTTAGATGTTTTTCAACTTCAGCTTTAATGTCATTATTTATATGGGTATACACACTAAATTTTACAATAGAATAAATACCAAGAAACACTACAAAAATTAATAATCCTGTAGTAATAATATAATTTGATGCAATTCTATTTTTTAAAGAAAGTTGAAACATAATGTGTTTAATCGTTTGCGATATAACCTACTCCGCGAATGGTTTTTATATAATCTTCTTCAATTTTTAAGTTAAGTTTTTTTCTTATAGCATTCATAAAAACGTCTATTACTCCTGTATCGTAATCGAAATGAATATTCCAAACATCTTCGATTATTTGAGTTCTAGAGCAAACTTTTCCTTTATTTTTAACTAAATAAGATAGTAATTCGAATTCACGCTGGGTTAACGTAACTTCTAGATCATTAATAAGTACTCGATGTTGCAAAACATATATTTTGATAGTTCCAAGTTTTAAAATTTCTTCTTTTTTCTGATTTCTAAAATTAACCTTAATACGCTCTACTAATTCATCGAAACTAAACGGTTTTTTCATATAATCATTAGCACCAGCCTTTAAGCCTTCTATTGTTTCTTGTACTGTATCTTTTGCTGTCAGAAAAATGATTGGTGTGGTGGTATTTTTTATCCGGATTGCTTTGCATAATTCTAATCCGCTCATTTTTGGCAACATCCAATCTAATAAAATTAAATCAAACTTTTCTTTTTCGGATAATTCAAAACCTTGTAATCCATCGGAAGCAGTTTTAATTTTATAACCTTCTTCTTCAAGTCCTTGTTTTAGGAAATTAGAAATTCCTATTTCATCTTCAACTATTAAAATATACATTATTTATTGCATTATAAATTTAAAAGCAATAGAACCAATATTAGCAGATAAACCATCATTTCTGTTGTAATGATTGAATCTAAAATCTATATTTTTGATACCCAAACCAAAAATTTGTGTTGTGGTAAAAATATCTGTGTAATTTACACCAAAACCATATTGATTTGATTTAAAGGTTGATAAATCATAATCCGAAGTATAATATTGTTCTGTTGAAAGATGTTTTTCAAAGGGAGCAAAATATTTTGACGCATTTTGAACATAATACCTATATGTTGGATAAATGGTGAATTTATCTGATATTTTATAAGGAATTTCGATACTTGCTGTTTGTGAATTAATTCCCCAATCATCCCAATAATATCTATAATAAGTTCTTAAAGTAAATTTTTCGTTTATATAATAGTTCCAACGAAAACCTACTGGTAATTTGAAACGAGAATTTGGTAATCTTTCTACATCATCTGCTAATTGATAAACACCAATATTGTTTGAAGTTTCATAAATTGGAATATAGCTAGCAATTCCTATATAATAATTAGCTTTGTCAGCAAAATAAATTCTTTGATATGGTGTAGAAAGCATTCCTTCTTGCTTTAAAATATCAAAAAACAAAGAAAATTGCGTCTTTTTTGTTAATACTTGAGAAAAACTAACTGATGCTGAGTAAGAATTTCTACTTGTTGAAGTCCAATTTTTAAATTTATTAGGTAAATAAGCTGTTGTTGCATTTCCGCCTTGGTCTAAGATTGTTACACCTCTTAAAAAACCGTTGTATTGAAAATTTGAGCCATAGGTTCCGTACTCATGAAGTTCTGTCGGATAAATAGGTCTCCATTGGTCAAGATATGCATTTAATTTTAATGAAATTTCAGAATTTTTTTCGTTAAAAAGCTTAGTAACTCCTCCTCCAAAACCAATTGATGTGTAGTCAAATTCATTTGAAAAAGCAACATCTGCATTCCAAATAAAATTTCTATCATCACTACTATGGCTATAATTTGCAGTTAGTCCTATTAGTTGGTCACTTTTTGAAGCGCCTGATGATGCTTGCCACGGAGTACCTTTAGGAGGTGAAGTCGTTGTGTTTCCAGACGCTCCAGTAGTACTTGAATTAAAAGGATTTATATTACTTGATGATGCTGATGAATAAGCTGAAATACCAATATCAACTGTTAAAACATCATCATCATTTAGCGGCATAGCTACAGTTATATTTGATGCAAAGTCAGACAGTTTTTCTGAACCTATTCCTCCTCCTACTGCAGAATGATTTCCTTTTTGATTATAATAACTGTTTAAAAAATCAACTTCTGTACTTTCTAAAACTCTTTTTTTGAATACAATTGTAGTGTCTTTCTCTTGTGCAAGAGCAAATAGACTAATAAATAAAGTATAATAAATAATATATTTTTTCATTTTTATAAATTAATTGCATCCACAACCTCCGCCAGATTTTCCTCCATTTGCTCCTGCAGCAGCTTCTCTATATACTTGAAACGTTGTTTCATACTTTTCAACAGTTCTAGCAGCAAGTTTCATTTCTGGATCATTTATTTTTTCTTTTTCATACTCTTTTACAGCATTACATGATTGCAAAACCAAACAAAGTAATATTATTAATAAACCTTTTCTCATTTTTTTATTTATTTTCAATATTAATCCCTTTAGATGTATGAATCTTACCCTTATCATCTACTATAATACACTGAATTCCTTTAATTTGATTTACTAAATCTAGTCCAACATCTACACCTAAAACAAAAATTCCTGTTGCAAGTGCGTCTGCAATTTCAGTTTGTTTTGCAAATACAGAAACACTAACTACTCCTTGTGCAGGATATCCTGTTCTCGGATCTATAATATGTGAATACCTAATACCATTAAAAGTAACATACTTTTCATAACTACCAGAGGTTTCTACAGCACTGTCATTGAGAGGAAATGTAGCAAAAACTTTATTCTTATTTATTGGATTTATAATAGCAACAGTCCAAGGTTTCGCATCAGGTTGTTTTCCCCAAGTATTTATATCTCCCGAAACGTTTACAATCCCCGAAATAGACCCGTTAGTTTGTAATAATTCTTTTATTTTATCTGCAATATAACCTTGTCCAATACCTCCTAAACCCAACTTCATTCCTATATCTTTCAAAAATATGGTTTGATTTTTTTTATCTAATATAACTTTTTGATAACCAATTCGTTCAACCGATTTTTTAATAGCTTCTTCTGTAGGCATTTCAGTCATACTACCATCAAATTTCCAAATTTTATCCATTGAAGCATAAGAAATATCAAAAGCTCCGTTTGTTATTTTTGATATTTTTAAAGCTCTTTCAACTAAATCAAAAACTTCTTCATCTACTTTTACAGCTCTTATTCCAGCATATTTATTTACCTGAGAAATTTGAGTTGTTGGAATCCAATCGGAAATAAGATTTTCTATTCTTTTAACCTCTAAGACTGCTAAATTTGCATATTCATTACCTTGTATAGTGTCTTTTGCTACAACTGTAATTTCGAACGGACTACCAAGCATTGATAATTTTTTCTTATAGATCATTTGTCCATAAGATGCTATTGTAAGTAAAAAAAAAGGTATAAATATTAGTTTCATTATTTTTCGAAGTCTTTAATCATTTTGATATAATCTTCAGCAGAAATCTTTTTGTAACTTGACATTCCTAAAACTTTTCCTGATTTATTTAAAAGTAACACCAATGGAAAAATTCCTGTTTTGTTATACTTATCAGCTAATTTTTTATTGCTTGCTACTAGCTCGTCCGAAAGCTGATGTTCCTTTTTCTTTGGAAAATCGGCTTTATATAAAATCCAATTTGTTTCATTTTTAAAAGCCTCAGATTGCCAAACATTTTTATCCAGCTTAATACAAGGTGCACACCAATCTGAACCTGAAAACACTAAAAATATATTTTTATTTTCCTTTTCAGCTTGAACCTTCGCTTCTTCAAAATTTGATTTCCAATCTTGAGAATAACTAAATAAAGAAGTAAAAAATAATGAGTAGAATAGTAACTTTTTCATCGTAATTATTATTAAATAACTTTAGTAAAAATAGCATTATAATTTCTACTATTTCTTGTTTCTAAGATAATTAAGTAAATATTAAGTTAGAAATTGTCTTTTGGAGAAGTAATATCAAGACTCAAAACAATAATTTCACTATTTTTGTAAAAAAACAATCCTTTTATGAAATTATTAAAAAAATTATCTCCTTTTTACAATCTTACCATTCTTTATATAATTGTAAGTCTAATTTCAAGAATAATTTTATTATTTCACCCTATAACTCAATCTTCATTTGGATTTTTAGAAACTATCAAAATCTTTGGATTTGGCTTACTATCTGACTTTTTTGTTTTTATTGTTGCTAGTTTTTTTCTGTGGTTATATTTAATATTTTTATCTAATTCAAAATACTTAAAACCATATGGTTATGTAATTTTTGGATTGTTAGTTGCATTACTTATTTATGTTTCATTTTTTAATACCATTTTAAATGAATATGGTGGTGCTTTGCCAGAAATTGGCATTGCTTTTATCTTTATTAAAACATTATTATTTGGATTATTTTTATTTTTACCTAAGTATAGAAGCAAATTTAGATTTTGGATGTTCTCATTTGTCCTTTTTATATTTGTTGTTTGCATCATGCAAAATGCCATAAGTGAATACTTATTTTGGAACGAATTTGGAGTAAGATACAATTTTATTGCAGTCGATTATTTAGTTTATACCAATGAAGTAATTGGAAATATCATGCAATCTTATCCTGTTATTCCTATATTTTCAGGATTGTTTCTAATCGCCGGATTAATCACTTATGTAATTGTAAAAAGATCTAAAAATTATTTAAATGAAATTCCAACTTTCGTTGAAAAAATGAAAATTTCAGGAATTTATTTTGCCTTATTTGCACTTTCCTTGTTAGCAATCCCTTTTTTGTCAAATAAAGAAAATTCTCAAAATATATTTGCTAATGAATTACAAGCTAACGGATTGCATAAATTTTATTTAGCATTTACAAATAGTGAATTAGATTATTTTAAATTTTACAAAACATTACCTAATAATGAAGCATTTGCCATTTTAAAAAATCAAATTTCTACTATTTCTAACGAATCAACTTTAAGAAATATAAAAGCTGAAGCTGCCGAAAATCACAAAAATGTAGTGTTAATAACTATTGAAAGTTATAGTGCTGATTTCCTAAAAACTTATGGAAATGAACAAAATATCACTCCCTTTTTAGATAGTTTAGCTACAAAAAGTTTACTATTCACAAATTTATATGCTGTAGGAAATCGTACTGTTCGTGGTTTAGAATCCGTTACATTGTGCATTCCTCCTACTGCTGGAGAAAGTGTTGTAAAAAGAAAAGACAACAAGAATAAATTCTCGACTGGAAGTGTTTTTGCAAAAAAAGGTTATAATGTAAAATATATTTATGGTGGAGATGCATATTTCGATAACATGGAAGATTTCTTTTCTGGAAATGGTTACGGAATTGTAGATAAAAAAACTTTCAAACCTGAAGAAATTACTTTTTCTAATGTATGGGGAGTTTGTGATGAGGATTTATACAAAAAAGCGATAAAAACCATGAATGAAGAAGCAAAGGAAAACAAACCTTTTTTTAATCATATTATGACTGTGAGTAATCACCGACCTTTTACTTATCCTAACGGCAAAATTGATATTTCTGGGGATGCAAAATCTCGTGAAGGTGGTGTAAAATATACAGATTATGCCATGAAGCAATTTTTTATTATGGCTAAAAAGCAACCATGGTTTAAGAATACCATTTTTGTTATTCTTGCAGATCATTGCGCATCTAGTTCAGGAAAAACCGAGCTTCCCGTTGATAAATACCGAATTCCAGCAATGATTTATGCGCCAGATTTTGTACAACCAACACATTATAATAATATGATGTCACAAATAGACATTATGCCTACGTTATTTGGATTGTTAAATTTTAATTATCAAAGCAAATTCTTCGGTCAAGATGTTTTAAAAGAAGACTACAAACCAAGAGCATTAATTGCTACTTATCAAAATTTAGGTTTCATAAAAGATAATATTCTAACTATAATTTCTCCTAAACAACAAGTAAAACAATCGAGTCTTACTTTATTGCCAAATCCTAAAGTTGGAGCAGAATTTCAGTTAATGTATGAACAAAAGCCTTTAGAAAAAGAAAGAACAGATTTAGTAAATGAAACTATTTCTTATTACCAAACAGCTTCGGATATGTTGAAAAAGAAGAAATATCAGAAATAATAAATTATGTTTCGACATAAAGGAAAAAATAGAACTTTCTTACATAATTTGCGATTAGCGACTCTATTGTCTTTTGTTGCAGGATTAGTAAATATTACTGGAGTTTTAGCTATACAAACACTAACAACTAATGTAACTGGACATTTTGCGTTTTTTGCTGAAGAGATAATGAAGCATAATTATTCGACGGCGTTAACATTTTTTATGTTTATTATTTTCTTTTTAATTGGTTCATTTACTTCTAATTTTCTGACTGAATTAGTACATAACAAAAATCCAGAATTATCACACGTTATTCCTATTTCTCTAGAAATATTAGTTTTATTTTTAATTGGACTTTTTGGAAATTATTATGAATTAAGATTTTTAGAAGGAAAAATAATTGCTTTTGCTATGTTATTTGCTATGGGAATACAAAATTCATTAGTAACTAAAATTTCACAATCTACAGTAAGAACAACCCATTTAACAGGTCTTTTTACCGATTTAGGAATAGAATTATCACAACTTTTTTTCTATAAAAAAATTGAAGAAATAAAACGTCTAAAAACTAATATTTTTTTAAGAATATCTATTATTACATTCTTTTTTCTTGGTTGCCTTTTAGGAGGGTTTATATACCAAGAATTAAAGTTACAGACACTATTTGTAGCTGCTTTTTTTCTTCTTGTTGCACTTTTATATGATTATATTCGTTTACAATTTTTTGTTATAAAAAGAAAAACTTTAAATCATTAATATTTAATTTGATAAATATCTTTCTTTTATTACATTTTGATGATGAATAACATGTCCAGAAACAATAAACCCAACTGCTAATACTGACATCTCATTTCCTGATGCAATTCCTTTTGCAAATAACATTACTTCGGAAAAACTTTCAAATAACTTTATTGTCGATTTTCTAACCAATATAAATTCCTGAAGTAAATCAGTCATTTCAATTTTCGCTGTATCTACATTTGCTGCATAATCATTTTCTTCAAATCCTGGAATTGGTGTTCTATCAAATCTTGAAAAACGCAAAGCCCTATATGCAAAAATTCTTTCTGTGTCGATAATATGACGAACTATGTCTTTAATAGTCCATTTATTCTCTTGATATTTATAATTATATTTTTCTAGCGGAATATTTTCAATAAAAACTATAAAATCGTTTAAGTTTTCCTCCATTGCAAGAATACAATCATCATTTTGAACATGATTTATATAGGTTTCAAAATAGGCTGGATAATCTGAATTTAGTATATTTTTCATAAAATAAAGATATAAAAAAAGTCCGCCGAAGCGAACTTTATATTACATATTTTTGAATATTGTATGCATTAATCTTTTCTTATCGTTGATGCTTTCATCAAGGGAAATCATTGTTTCTGTTCTATAAACACCTTCTATGTCATCTATCATATAAATAACATCTTTAGCATGTTTTGTATCTCGTGCTCTAATTTTACAAAATATATTAAATTTTCCTGTAGTAACATGAGCTACAGTAACATAAGGAATCTCACTAATTCTTTCCAATACAAATTTTGTTTGCGAAGTGTTGTTAAGAAATACACCTACATAAGCAATAAAAGAATATCCTAATTTCTCATAATCAAGGGTTAATGAAGAACCTTGAATAATTCCAGCATCTTCTAATTTTTTAACACGAACATGAACTGTTCCAGCAGAAATTAACAATTTTTTTGCAATGTCTGTAAATGGTATTCTTGTGTTATCAATTAACATATCAAGAATTTGGTGATCAACTTCATCTAAGCGAAACTTACTCATAACTATTTATTTATATTATATAATCGTAAAAATATTCTTTATTTTTTAAACTTTAATTAAATTTAAAACAAATTTATTACATTTTTATCAAACCATTAACAAATTTTATGTTTTTATTTAAATAAAAATTTGCTTTTTTACCAATTTCCGGAACATTATTAGAATCATCACTATAATCTCCTTCTTCTCCATCATATTCTTGATGTCCAAAAAATGCTAATCCATCTTTAATTTCAGTAAAATAAGCTTCAAAAACAATTTTGTTGTCTATAAGAATTTCTTTATACTGGGCCGCAAAGGTAGTAATTATATTTAATGAATTACAATTAACATTAAAGTTTCTGTAAGCAAAATCGACAAACAACACTCTATTTTGAGGAATATTTACATAATTTGTAGTTTTATCTTCTATTGTATCGTTATTGTAAATAAATTGTAAACTAGACATTAATGCAACGAAGATATACTTTCGAGTTTCTTCCCGCTCGTAATCACCTTGATAATGACCCGCTTCAAAAAGTATAGTCGGCACATTTAGAGACTGAAACATATCTCCAATACAATTTATATTAAACGAATCATCAAATCGTCCCACCTGATTAGGAATATATTTTTGTAATTCATCATTCATTGCAACAATAACACTTATAGCTTTACGGCGAACATCATTATAATCTCTAGATTCATCATATGCAGGCGCTAAGAAAGAAACTGTTGCAGGGTTTCTAGTATTTCCTGCTGAAAAAATAGTACGCTGATCATGAAGATTAAAACAATAATCTGGTTTAAAATCATCAAACATTTTTCTCAGCAACAGGCTTTCCGGCTGCGATAAATTTACAGAATCACGATTTAGATCTATTTCATTAGCATTTACACGAGTATAAGCTTCCGCTCCATCTGGATTTAAAATTGGGATACATAATAAGGTAAACTCTTTTTTTATATTTTCAGCTTCTACAGAATCTTGTTTTAAGAAATTAAACAAGTCAAAAAGTGATTTTGTGGTTGTCGATTCGTTTCCATGCATTTGCGACCACATTAATATTTTATTAGAGCCAGTTCCAATTTTTACAGCATATATTGGTTTTTTATTTACAGAACAACCTATAGTAGAAACTCCAAAATCATTTGATAAACTTTCTAAAATTGGCTCTATATGTTTATTTGTAATGTATCTGCCAAAGAGTTTTTGTTGTTTTATTTCGGAGTATATTTCAATTAAATTCATAGTATTAATTTATAGTTTACAAAAGTAAACATCTTATTATTTACAATTGTAAACAAATAAAATCGTCATCTAATTGTGATTTGTAAACAGTTATAATTGATTATACAGCTAGTATCTTATGTATTGATATTGTTAAATTTACATTTATATAATTAAATAATAAGTTATTGATTATCAATATTTTAAATGTATTAAGTTAAAGTGTTTTATTAATTACATTTAATGTTTTACAATTGTAAAATAGGATATATGAATACTATTGTTTACATTTGTAACCTATTATTTATTTAACATGAATTTACAATGGTAAACATAGATGATTTTATAAAAAGGCTCGAAATAATACTTGATTATTACAGCTTATCGGCTTCAGGATTTGCTGATAAAGTTGGTGTGCAACGTTCTAGTTTGTCTCACCTTCTCTCAGGCAGAAACAAACCAAGTTTAGATTTGATCCTTAAAATTATTGAGAATTTTCCCGAAGTAGATTTATATTGGATTTTGAATGGAAAAGGAAATTTTCCGAAGTCAGAAATTAAAATTGAAACAAATTTTCAAACTACTCCTCCTATTTTAAAAAATAATACGGAAGATTATAAAACCGAAGATTTACCTAATTTATTTTCTGATGAAAATCAAGCGCAAAAAAATCCCGTATTTGAAAATATAAAAAATAATTTTTCAAATACGGGAAATATGCTAAGTACAAAAAATGTGTCAGAAATTGAACGAATTGTTATTTTTTACAAAAACGGTAGTTTCAAAAATTATTTGCCTGAATAAATTATTTTTTTGGAACAAAACTATTTTCCGAAATTTTTCCTAAAACACCAACATAATTTTGTTCTAATATTTTAAGATCTACTTCAATATTACCAGTTGGATAAAATGGTTCGCATAGCTTTACTTCTTTTTTTCCAAAATTGAAAATTACAGGAATAATGGGTACATTGGCTTTTTGAGCAATATAATAAAAACCTGTTTTCCATTCGGTAACTTTTTTACGAGTTCCTTCTGGCGCAATGGCAAGACGAAAAATTTCTCTTTTAGTAAAAATATTTGCAATAGCATCTACTTTATTTAGTCCTCCTTTTCTGTCTAGCGGCTCTCCTCCCATCCAACGAAAATAAGCTCCAAAAGGAAATCTAAATAATTCCTTCTTAGCAACAAAATTCATTTCTAAATCTAAAATTCCTCTTGTAAAAATTCCCAAATAAAAATCATGTGCACTAGTATGTGGCACAACAATCATGATGCATTTTTTTATGTCGGGAGAAATGGTTCCGTTAATTTCCCAACCCATGAATTTAAAGAAAATTAACTTATATATCCGTTTTTTCATTTCTAATATTTTACCAAAAATAGCATTATATTTACTATTTGAAAAGGCAAATTATGAATTTCAAACGACTTTTAAGTTATTTAATCCCAATAAAGATATACGAGACAAAATCTGATATTAACAAAAATCTCGAAATAACTTGGAACAATGGGCAATTAGTCTTAGATTCTAAAAACACTAATTTTTCTTATGGGAATTTACAAAAGGTATTGCGTTTTGGTCTGAAAGAAATTGGTTTTGAAAAAATTAAATCATTAGATAGTACTCTGATACTAGGTGTTGCAGGCGGAAGTGTTATTAAAACTTTGGTAAACGAAATAGGTTATATAGGAAAAATAGCTGGTATCGAAATAGATGCTGAAACTATAAATCTTGCAAACAAATATTTTGGATTAGATAAAATAGATAACCTCCAAATCATTATTACTGATGCTGAAAAATTTATAGCAGAAACTAAAGAAACATACGATCTTATAATTATTGACATTTTTGAAGATAATATTATGCCTGATTTTCTTTTTGAAAATACATTTATTTCTAATGTGCTAAATATTTTAAATACTAATGGTTTTGTGATTTTTAATACCATTGTAAGTGACAATTCAGCTCAAATTCGAAATGAAAAATTTGTAAAGCTTATAAAATCAAAAAATAGAACACTGCAAAGAATACCTAATCTTGAAGGAGACAACGAATTGTTAATTCTGAATTAATTGAAAATTTTATCTAGATATGAAAAATAATATCAAAAAACTTCTGTTAGGTAATGTTTTACCAAAAGACAAACCAAAATACAATCCTATTCAGAAGCGTATAGAAAATATAAAATCGATTTGGAATAATGATCATCAAGATGATAACGGAATAGAAAAAATAATACGATTGTTTCTATCCTCTTCTCAAATGCTTTTTCCTGGAATATATATTAAATATTTTGCCAACAAAAAAGGTTATGAATATCAAGATTTAGCTTTAGATATTTACGTATTAGCAAAAGTTATGTTTCCGCTTATAATATTAATAAATGAATGGCAACATAATATATATATAATAATAGTGATGGTTTATGTCTTACTAGAAACAGTGTTGTATATACCAACTTTGATTTTTGCTTCCGATTTATTTTCTCGCCCACGCTCTTATAAACGTTCGATGCTTTTACTTTTTTTTAATTATATGGAAATTGTCTTAGCTTTTGCTGTTTTATATTCTTTCGGGAATTATTTAAACAAAGAATTTACGCACTGGTTTGATGCTGTTTATTTTAGCATTATTACCTCTTCCTCTATAGGTTATGGAGATTTTTACCCTGTAACCATTTTTGGAAAATTTTTAGTGAGTATGCAAGCGTTACTTTTCTTGTTTTTTGTAGTCCTATTTCTTAATTTCTTTTCTACAAAGATTAAGAGTAAGGGTTATTTTGATCATGATAATGAAGATTAATTTATACTATTTCCCTCGCCTTTTCTAGATCTTCAATCGTATCAATTCCTATTCCTACATGAGTGGTTTCGACCATTTTGATGCGTTTTCCATATTCTAAATAGCGAAGTTGTTCTAGTTTTTCGGAAGCTTCGAGCGATAACATGGGTAAATGATAAAAATCTAATAACGCTTGTTTTCTAAAAGCATAAATACCAATATGTTGCATATATCTAACACCCACATTTTCTTCTCTTGGATACGGAATTACTGCCCTAGAAAAATACACAGCAAATCCTTGTTGGTCGACAATTACTTTGACATTATTTGGATTTTGAATATCATTTTTATCAGTGATATTTCTCATTAAGGAAGCCAAATCTACTTTCTTATCAACATCATTTCTAAAAACTTCAATCACTTTTTCGAGTGGTTCTTTATTTATAAAAGGTTCATCTCCTTGTACATTGACCACAATTTCAACATCAAGATTTTCGATGGCTTCTGCTATTCGGTCACTACCCGATTCGTGTTCTTTGATGCTCATAATGGCTTTTCCACCATTGGAAACAATTTCATTATATATCAAATCAGAATCTGTTACTACAAAAACATCATCAAACAAATTGGTTTCAACTGCTGCTTGATACGTTCTTAGAATAACTGTTTTTCCGCCCAAATCTTGCATAAGTTTGGCTGGAAATCTTGTTGAGGCGTAGCGCGCTGGAATTACTGCGATTATTTTCATTTTTTTTAGGTTCTAAGGTTCTGAGGAATATAAGGTTTTTAGGTTTTTTATTTTGTCAGAGATTAAAAAGATTTTTTTATTGGATCTATTAGCGTTAGGGATTGAGGCGGTATCCTTTTTCTGGTTTTTCTCCAGAAAAAGATATAGCCGAAAGCCCGACCCGACTTTTTCGGGAGGGTAACGCCCAAATTATTTTATTCTGTGAAATTTTCATCTTTAAAACCTATCAAATATAACTTATCTTTTGCTCTTGTCATAGCGGTATATAACCAGCGAATATAATCTTTGTCGATTCCGTTTGGTAAATAGGGTTGCTCTATGAAAACGGTATTCCATTGTCCGCCTTGTGATTTGTGACAGGTTATAGCGTAAGAGAATTTGACTTGCAAGGCATTAAAATATTCATTCTCTTTTACTTTCTGAAATTTCTTATATTTAGTCGTTTCATTTTCATAATCTTTTATCACTTCTTCGTACAATCTATTCGATTCTTCGTAGGATAATGACGGCGATTCGCTCGAAATGGTATCTAATAACAGAACGGTTTCGTACGGTTTTTGATCAGGATAATCGACCATTCGTATCTTGACATTGGCAAATTTGAATCCGTATAATTCTTTTATATTTCGAATGTCCAAGACTTCTATAATATCTCCATTGGCAATAAAACCAGCTTCGTCAGAATCTTTTAACCAAAAGTAATTATTTTTTACAACCATTAGAAAATCTCCTGTGGAAAGTTCGCTTTCTTTATCTAGAATTTTGGTTCTAATTTGCTGATTGTATTGATTGGCGCGTTTATTTGAACGAACTATAAATGCGGTGTCTTCGATACTATAATTGCTATATGCAGAATTTATGGCATCTTGAATATCATAACCATCAGACAATCTAACAATATCTTTGAATCCTTTGAGATTAAATTTGAAACTATCGAAAAATACATCTTTTAGTAACTCTCGAAGTTCGGTAGCATTATACAAAATTCCTGAGTTTTCTTCTTGACGCATGACTTCATCAAATTCGATAGAATAGACGTCTTTATTGTAATGCAAACTCAAAGTATCTGTATCTAATGCTGGAGATATATCTAATTGAACTGGTGGCAATTGAGCTGTGTCACCTAACAGAATCATTTTGCAATTATCGCCTGAATATACATAGGAAATTAAGTCATCTAAAAGCGATCCGTTTTCATATAATTTCGATTCGGTATTTACATCAGAAATCATCGATGATTCGTCTATAAAAAAGATGGTGTTCTTATGTTTGTTGGGTTGCAATGTGAATGAAACACCTCCGCCAGATGTTTTTTTAGGAAAATATATTTTTTTATGAATGGTAAATGCTGGTTTGTTAGAATAATTAGCAATTACCTTTGCTGCACGACCAGTTGGCGCGAGTAAAACATACTTTTTATTAATCTCGATTAGGTTATTTACAATGGTCGAAATTACGGTTGTTTTACCTGTTCCAGCATAACCTTTAAGTACAAAAATCTCGTCTTTATTACTGTTTGTAATAAATTCTGCAATTTGCTGAAAGAAAATATCTTGTTTTACGGTCGGTTTAAACGGGAATTTTTTTTGTAAAATACTGTAAAACAAGGAAGCATTCATTTATTTTTTATAAAATATTATATTTCAAATATACACATCAAAATTAACTTGTTTGTTTATTAAAGTAAAAAAAATTGTAGATTTGCTTTTCAATGATTTAAAACCATTATGTCTTCAGCTAACGCTACAATTCTGGAAAAAAAATATAAAAATTTAGTACTTCAAGTTTCATTAACTGAAGCTTCTTTTTGTATAAAAGATACGTTGAAAGATAGCATTGAAACAATTCATCATTATTATTTCGATAAAATTTCTAATCCAACAGAAATTGAACAATCATTAATCAAATTTTTTAATGAAACCCCGGAATTAAATGCAAGTTTCGACGAAATCACTGTTTTACACAACAATAACTTGCTCACTTTTGTGCCGTCAGTTTTATTTGATGCACAATATTTAGGTAGCTATTTACAATACAATACAAAGGTTTTTGAGTCCGATTTTTTTGCTTATGATTTGGTTACTAATAACGACATGGTTACTGTTTACATTCCGTATGTGAATATTAATAATTTCCTGATAGATCGTTTTGGAAGTTTCAATTACAAACATTCCTTTACTATTTTAGTCAAAAAAGTATTAGAATTTTCCAAAAATATCGATGAAACTCAGTTGTATGTTCATATTCAATCTGATAATTTTCAGATTATAGCCGCTAAAAATCAGAAGCTTTTACTTTTTAATACATTTGATTATAAAACCGAAGAAGATTTTATTTATTACTTACTTTTTGTAGCCGAACAGCTTAATTTGAACCCAGAAACAGTACAATTAAAACTTTTTGGAACGGTTTCTAAAGAAAGTAATTTATACCAAGTTTCTTATAAATACATACGAAATGTGTCTTTATTTTTTAATCATAACAGCATAGAGAATACCATTTCTCAAGAAGAATATTTACAAAATTTTATACCCTTACACACGTGCGAATAATTTCAGGAAAATACAAAGGACGACGAATTAGTCCACCCAAAAACTTGCCAGTTCGACCTACGACTGATATGTGTAAAGAAGCATTGTTTAATATTTTAAATAATAATTTCAATTTTACAGAACTTCGTGTTCTGGATTTATTTGCAGGAACCGGAAGTATTAGTTATGAATTTGCATCTAGAGGTTGTAAGCCAATTACTAGTGTAGATGGCGATATGGGCTGCGTAAATTTTATTAGAAAAACTACTAAAGAATTCGATTTTGATATTACACCGATAAAAAGTGATGTTTTCGCTTTCTTAGAGAAAAATAAAGCCAGTTACGACATTATTTTTGCCGATCCGCCATACGGAATGGATCAAAAAGATTTTGAAAAAATAATTACATTGGTTTTTGAAAACGAATTGTTAGAAGACGATGGTATGATGGTTATCGAACATTCTAAATACACCAAACTCGACCATATGGAAAATTTTTCTTATGATAAAGGTTATGGTGGCTCAGTTTTTACTTTCTTCGAACTAGAACAAAGCGATGAGGAAACTGATGATCAAGACGACGAATTTGAAAGCTAGTGTGATCATTTTTAAATTTATTTAAACTCTCCAACCATTCTTATAATGGTTTCTATACCTTTTTCAGTTTCTTCATTATAATCTGAAGAAATATTAAATATAAGATCATTCTCAAACTCATCATTTATAAAATCGTTGATTTTTTCAATAATCTCTATATTATCTATATTCAATATTCTTTTTAATAATGCTATTTTTAATTCTTGAATATCCATAAATTTATTTTTTATCAAATTTAAAGAATTTTACAATCAAATAATTAATAATCAATAATTTAACTTATAAATAACATTTTTAAAACAATTAGTTATTAAATATAATAGTTATTATTTTTCAAGCAATTCTAAAATCCAGTTTAGACAAACTTTAGAATCCATAATAGACCAAGAATGAGGATTTTTTGTTCCATCTAAACGAACTCCTTTTCCTTGACTAAGAATTACTTTTGATTTTTCATTCCCCATTATTGTTAATTGATTAATCATTGAAATTATATCAATTCCATTCCAGTCATTCAAATCTCGATGTCTTTGATTAATTAGCCAATTGGTATCCAAATCGGTAAACATAAGAAGCGGCATATTTTTTAAATATTTTGTGTTTCCACCATCTTTAGCCCCAAAAGAATAAATAGAATGTTCTAGGTATTTTTCAGGGAATTTATCGGGAGAACCACCGTAAATACTATCACAATTATTCTTAATCCGTTTTGCCTCATCTACTGCTGGTTGATAAATATTTCTTTCAATTTCTCTTTCGCAATATTTATAAAATCGTGCGTTGTCTAACGGCGCATCTAATGCAAAAATACCTTTAGGAATTAAAAAATGTTTTTCTGTATTCTTAACTGTTTTTTCTGCGTAAGTCAAAGAAATCATTGCACCATTCGAAAGTCCGCCGATTATAAATTTGTCTTTTGAGACTTTATGTTTATCAATAATTTCATTAAAAATTTTATCAAGAATAGTAAATTCTGCATCTCGATTATCCGTCCCCCAATTTATTGAAGGAACAATTACCATAATTCCTTTCTCGACTGCTAATTTATGAAGCGTTATTTGTTTCAATGTATTTTCAATAAGTTCTCCACCTGAAGGCAAAATGACTAATACGCCTTTTATATTTTTCTTTGGAAGAAATTTATAATAGAAAAGTTCTGTTGCTTCTTCGTCATTTACATACAATTCAGAAGTGTCCGTTTTAGAAATAATAATTTTTTCAAATTTTTGCGCCTTACAATACAAAAGATTACAAAATAAGGCAATAAATTATATTTTTTTCATTTTTAATTCCCTTTACTATTTATCCATTCTAGCCAATTATTTGCTACTTTATCCCAATTTTCTTTCTCATAAATGGGTTCTGATTTTTCGTTTACAGCAAAAAAATTATGTTCTAAACCAGGATAATTTATAAATCTAAAATTTTGTTTTCGATCTCGAATAGTTTCTATTTGAAATAAATCATTATAATTTGCTGCCACATCTTTTGAACCATAAGTCACTAAAATTGGAATTTTGAGTTGCATTAAATTTTCTCTTTGTGGTAACGAAAAACTATAGGTCGCTTTATATGTATCCCCTCCATTGTAATTGATAATAGTACTGTTTTCGACCACCGTTTTCCAGTAATTTATTGTATTTTCTTTATCTTCTGCATCTGCCAAAATATTGACAATTCGACCAAAAGGATTTCCTCCGGAATAAATAAGATGTGTTATTTTAGGACATAGAAATGCCATTTTTGAAGCAATTGTACTTCCTTCAGAATGTCCAGCAACTACGAGCTTTTTCTTGTCAACCCATCGTTCTCTAACCAATTGTTTAAGAATAAAATTGTTTCTAAAAACATAATAATCTAAATAATTTCTATCAGTATAACCTTTGGGTTGAATTTTATTTTCTTTGTCCTTTAAGTACATGAAATTTTCACATAAACTGTTGGCGTTGGCAATAATTGGAATAGTTGGTTTGGCAATAATTATGATATGGAAATCATCTAAAAAAGGAGTTTCATTAAAAGGTAAAGTTCCATATAATCCTTTTTCATCATAAATAACAACGGGTCTTGGCAAACTTCCTTGGCAAAAAAAGAACAATGGTTTGGCTATTTTCTCTTCTCCTTTTTTAGAAATAACAATCAAATCTACTTTATCATCTTGAAATTTGAATGAAATTTGTCTGTAACCAAAATCCTCTGGTATTTTTTGAGCAACAGCGTGATTTTTTGAAATTAAGAGCATAATTAGCAATATTTTTTTCATTTATTATTCAATTATCAGGACAAACACTTTTAAAAAATTATCACATAAAGATTTAGAAAATAAATTTTCAAAACATAGCTATTGTGCTCTAGTATATAACGAAGTGTTTTTTTAAGTTTCAATTTCTATGATTCTATGTGGTAATAATTTCATATTAGTTCTAAAAGCGTTTGCTCCTATTCAATTATCAATGCAAAATTGGTTTCAAAATTTGAATCTGAAAGTTAATTGAAGGTTAATGCTAGGTTAATGTCTTTTTTATTCCATAAAATCAATTATTTTTGGAGTGATGAAGAAGAAAATCAACTTATTAATTCTGTTTTCGGTTGTGGTGCTTATGGCACTTTCTGCCATGCAATTTTATTTGGTAAAAACTACTTATGATTATAAAGTAGCACAATTTAGAGACGAAGTAAAAACCAAAATTGCTGATATCACGAACGATTATAGTGATATCGATTCTACTATTTTTAACAAAAAAGATTTGTTGTATCGCGAATTGGCAATGAATTATATTTTAGATCCTAAAACCCGAAACAGAATTAAGAATACCATTCTACAAAACCAATTTAAAAAAGAATTAACGCATAAATTACAACTTAAATTCGAACAAGAAATCCCAGATTTACAGCTTGATTTTGCCATTATACTCAACAAATTTGTATTGTATAACAATGCCAAAGCAGCAGATACCATTTTTGCAGAAAAACCAATTATTGGAAATAAATTATATGGTGATTTAGCTTCCCTAGACGATGCTTTTCTGGTCCGAAATTACGTAGGTACCACAAGCGGAAATGCCTTGAATTCTGATTTCAAATTACTTACCGAAGATGCTTTGTATGTTTCGGTAGCCAATTGGGAAACTATAATCCTGAGACGAATGGCAATGATTTTATGCTTTGCAATTTTGTCAATTCTCACACTAATTACACTTTTTGTTATTGCCATAAAATCATTAATAAAGCAAAAAAAAGTGAGCGATATCAAGACCGATTTTATTAATAACATTACCCACGAATTAAAAACACCATTAGCAACTTTAGCCATTTCTACTAAAATATTAGAAAGAAAAGACATTCGAGATAACGAAAAACATTTTGATAATTTAGTAGCAACAATATCGCGTCAAAACAATCGTTTGCAACAATTAATCGATCAGGTTTTAAATAATTCATTGGAAGACAGCGAAATCGAATTGCAAAAGGAAAAGATAAATTCTGAAGTTTTTTTAAATTCAATTATCAATGATTTTAAGATTTCTAATCCATCAATTGTCATTGCAACCGAATTTAAAACCGCTCAAACTTCCTTATTTCTTGACAAATTTCATCTTACAACAGCCATTCAGAATGTATTAGAAAATGCTGTAAAATATGGTTGTAATCATATTAATATTAGAACTTCATTAGTCAATAACCAATTCAATATTAGCATTCAAGACGACGGAATTGGGATTTCAAGAAGCAAACATTCCTTACTTTTTGATAAATTTTATCGAGTAGAACAAGGAAATCTACACAATACTAAAGGATTGGGTTTGGGTTTATTTTATGTAAATCAGATTATAAAAGCACACCAAGGAACCATTGCTGTGATTAGCGATTTAGGTAAAGGAGCCGTTTTTAATATTAGTATTCCATCATAAATTAAAAAATATTATTTCAAAAAGACACATGAAGAAAAACACAAAGACTCACAAAGTTTAAATTCTTTTTATTTCTTTGAGTATCTCCGTGAAACCTTTGTGAATCTTAGTGAAACAGCTATTTCACAAAGACACACGAAGAAAAACACAAAGACTCACAAAGTTTAAATTCTTTTTATTTCTTTGAGTATCTCCGTGAAACCTTTGTGAATTTTTGTGAAACAGCTTATTTTTAAGGAAAATTTAAAAAATGAAAAAAGTACTACTTGCCGAAGACGATTTCGATTTTGCCGATGTTCTCAAACAATATCTCGAATTATATAATTATCAAATTACTTGGGCAAAAGACGGAGAAGAAGCCTTGCTCCTATTTCAAAAAGAAACTTTCGACATTTGTGTATTTGATGTCATGATGCCTAAAATGGCCGGATTTACACTAGCCGAAAAAATAATCGATATCAATCCTGAAACACCATTTGTTTTCTTAACTGCCAGAAAACTAAAAGAAGACAAGTTAAAAGGATTGCAATTGGGTGCCGATGATTATATCGTAAAACCTTTTGAAGCAGATGAATTGGTCTTGCGATTAAACAACATTTTAAAAAGAGGCAAGCAAAAAAATCAAACAACCATTTCGGTCGATGAAATAACAATAGGCAATTACATTTTTGATCCGAATAGGTTAGAATTAAAGTTAGGTAATCACACGCAAAGACTTACAGAAAAGGAAGTTGCTATAATTTTATTTTTTCTAAAAAATAAAAACCAACTCATCAAACGAAATGATATTTTGCAAAGTATTTGGGGAAATGACGATTTCTTTTCAGGAAGAAGTATGGATGTTTTTATAAGCCGAATTAGAAAATATTTCTCAAACGATAATCGAATTACAATCGAAAGTATTCGCAATGTAGGCTTAGAATTTAAGATTCAAAACTAAAAAAAGCAGACCTATAAGCCGGATTCTGTTCTCGTTATCACTAACGATACCTTATCATTTATCTAGGCTTGCAATTACTCACAAGCTCCATCTTTCTACCCTTCAGCAACGGACGAGAAGCCCTTAACTACCGATATACTTGAAATTTCACCGCATAGAGTTTACCTGGTTTCACTACAGCATTACCTGTACATACTTTCTGTTGCACTTGTCCTTGATCGATTGCTCAACCCGACGGGCGTTACCCGCTATGCTTCTCTCTGGTGTCCGGACTTTCCTCCCCCAATAAATTGGCGACGATAAGGCGGTCTGCACTGCAAAAATAGTTTTTTTAGGAGCCAATTCCGCTATTCGTTACAATCTTTTTTTATACCTGACAGGTTTTTGAAACCTGTCAGGTATAAAAAAAGGATTTCCACTGCTATCGGGGCTAGGGCATTTTGGTAATTAATAATGTTTTAGTAATAAAAAGTATTATTTTAGCCTTTAAATTATAATAAATCAGAATTAGATGAAAAATAAATATGTTGACTTTATTTCGGACGAACATTTGCTGAATTGCATTGCAAATCTTCACAAAGCGTATTTAAAAGCGAAGAACAATATCACAAAAAAGAATTTTTACAGCAACAAAGTTGATACAATTAAATTAACTTTTGACGCTCAATTCAACGACATTAATCAAGAAAGTTTAATTCAAGCCGAAATATTACGTCAAATTGATAAATCTATAAATAATTCTATTGGAACTTTTCACGAACAAATATTAGGAGGAATTAAAGGCTTTCAAGTTGGAAATTTAAGTGGCTTTGATATAAAAGCAAACGATGATACTTTGTTTGCAGACATTAAAAACAAACACAATACAATGAACAGCAGCTCGGCAGAAAGTTTATTTCAAAAACTAAAAACTTATGCAGATAATTATAAACAAGCCAAATGTTATTGGGTTCAAATTCTTGCAAAAGGAAGTTTTAACGATTTATGGAAAGGCGAAATAAACGGAAAAGAATATAGTCATAGTAGAGTTTACAAAATTTCTGGCGACCAATTTTACGCTTTACTTTCGGGAAAAGAAAATGCACTTTTTCAACTATATAAATTATTACCTACGGCAATAAACGATTATTTAAATTCTATTGAAAAAAGTGATGCCATTAAAGAAAATTCTGCATTGGACGAAATAAAAATAGAAACTGAAACTTCTCAAAGAACAATTTTAAATCAAATTACTTTCGAAAACTATAGCTATTATTTAGGTTTTGACAAGTTATAATAGGTATTTAAAAATTTTACAATCGAATAACCAACTTCTTTTCCAAGATTTACAGGAACTGCATTTCCAATTTGTTTGTATTGTTGTGCAATAGAACCCTCAAATTTCCAAGTATCAGGAAAAGTTTGAATTCTCGCATATTCTCGAACCGTAAACGGCCTGGTTTCTTCTGGATGACATCTTTCTGTTTGTTTTTGCGCTGGACTACAAGTCAAAGTTAAACAAGGTTCGTCCCAACCTATTCTCCTTGCAATTCCAGTTTTTCCACCGCCA
>NZ_JBDTQE010000010.1:0-56361 GCF_039932285.1 Flavobacterium sp. | reverse complement strand
GCATTTGTTAGTTGTAAAAATTGCCCTGAAATCTTCAAACTTGGATACTGATTGTTTTTCATAGTTTCCATTTCCAGTTTCGAAGTAGTAACTTTTATATTGGCAAGATTGGCTTCGTTACTTTTGGTCGTTGCTAATGAGATAGCTTCTTTTAGCGATAATGTTTTTCTTTCCTGCGAGTAACCTATTGTTATTCCAAAAAAAGAAATTGCAATTAGGATTGTTTTTTTAATTTTCATAAACCAATAGCGCTTTAATTGTTTGTTGAATGTGTTTTGTTAAATCATTTACGATATAGTTATCGAAATCTTCCTGCGTTTTTAAATTAAATATATCATTGTAAAAAGGCCTGTTCATCTGAAAATGGAAGTATGTTCCCATAATGGTTGGTGGAATCAATGCTACATTAACATTTTTAGCAAACAATCCTTGAGATTGTCCTTCTTCGATGATATTTCTTAGAATCTCTAGATTGTATTTTTTTACTTCATTAAAGGACTCGTAGTTGATGTCTCTTTTTTTGGAAGTAATTTCAAAATGTATAATTTGATACATCCCACAATTTTTATTAATTCGAGTGATGTATAACTCGATCAATCGGTCTATTTTTTCAAATGGAGATAAATTTTCTTTGAAGAGATTTTCCATTTCCAATCGCAAGTCAGAAATTCGTGTGATGATCAAAGCTTCTAGTAATTTTTCTTTAGAACCAAAATAGTAGGAAATCATCGCAATATTAATGTTACCTTCTTTAGCTATATCTCTTACTGAAGTTCCGTCAAAACCATGTTCCGAAAACAATTTTTCGGCGACTTGAAGAATTTCAATTTGTTTGTCATTAAAAGCAGTCATGAGTATTGATTTTTAAAATCGATGCAAAATTAAACGTTTGTTTAAATTAAACGTTTGTTTAAATAGCATTTAACATTACTTTAACGTTTGTTTTAAAACATAAAAAAAAGCTGTCTCGTAGGACAGCTTTTAGATTTTTATAAAATATTAATCAAGGTTGTAATATTCTTCGTCACTCATTTCTCCTGAGGCAATTCTTCTTAACTCGTCTGCATGAAGTCTTATTAATGAATCAATTTCTCTGTTATATGATTCTGGTAAAGCTTGGCGGTAAGTTCCGTTTAATACACCCGAATAATAGTAGAAAAAATTAGAATCAAATGAAGAAGCACTTAGTTTAGAGTTTGTTGGATCAGCTAGCAAGAAACCTAAACGAACTGCTGATCTTCTTTGCGCTGGTGTACCATGATGACCTGGACTAGTTGTTTGATTATCTCCAATTGCAAAGGCAGCATCGTAACCAGTTGCAATAGATGCAAATGTTGACTTACCATAACCTCTTCTTAAATAATATCCTGCAAAACCATCAGCTTCAAGCTCATTTGGTCTAGCAGTATTCTCTCTAACAGAAGGTAAACCAAAAGCGTATTGTAATTGGTGGCCATACTCATGAGCTAAGATCATTACGTTAATTAAGTTAGAGCTATCTCTTAAATAGGCCCATTTAAAAATAGCCTCACCAAAATAAATTTTGCCATTACTATAAGAAATTGCATTAAAAGTAGAACTTGAATTACTTAAATCTCTTACAAAACGGAAAGTTGGAGCGCTTCTACCCCAAAAAGAGGCTACACTCGAATTTTGAGATACAATTAGACTTGATCCTGTTGTACTTCCTGAATTAGGTAAGCTGGTGTACAAATTAGCAGTTGAAGACCAATTATTATCAACAAAACTACATTCTTTGTTTAAAAGTGATGGTTGCTGAATTGCTGCATTTTCTGACGTTACAACTGGATTATCTTCGTTGTTACAAGAAAATAACATTCCTAACGCTAAAGCTGTTAAAAATAAATTGGTTTTTTTGGTTGTTTTCATAATTTTTTGGTTGGTTTTAAATTGTTGGTTTGATTAATTTTCGAATGTAAAAATATACATTTTACATTAAATTTAACAATTTGATAATTCATTCATAATTTAAGACGAATTTATTTAAACTATAATTAATAGTGATAATCGATATGATAAATGTTTTTATCGATAAAGAACATCTTTTATATGCTTTTACACCAATGATTTACTATGTTATTTAACAAATAATTAACACGTTTTTTATTCTAAAAATCTGTTTATGAAAGTGTTAATATTTGAGGTCCCTTTATTAGTAAGAAAATTTATAAAAGCACTTCCAATGATGGCTCCTTTTGCAAATTGGGTTGCTTGATTGAAAGTTTCTTTATTATTAATTCCAAAACCTACAATTTGATGGTTTTTCAAATTCATGTCAGAAATTTTTTTGAAATAGCTGGTTTGATTATCTCCAAATCCAGTAGCACTTCCTGTTACAGAAGCTGAAGAAACCATATAAATAAATCCGTTGGAAACTGAATCGATATGCTTAATTCTTTCTTCGGAAGTTTGTGGTGTGATTAGAAACACGTTTATTAAACCCTGTTTTTCAAAAATTTCTTTGTAGTTTTCTGCATAAATATCGACGGGTAAATCTGGAATTATAAGCCCATCAATTCCTATTTCTTCGCATTTTTTGCAAAAATCTTCTATTCCATATTGTAAAATAGGGTTAAAATATCCCATGATTATTAGCGGAATTTTAACGGTTTGACGAATGCTTTTCAATTGTTCAAAAAGTAATTTTGTAGTCATTCCGTTTTCTAAAGCTTTAGTCGAACTTTCTTGAATAGTTGGTCCATCGGCTAGAGGATCGCTAAAAGGTAAACCAATTTCAATCATATCTACTCCAGATTTTTCCAAATCTTGAATTATTTGCACTGTATCGTTTAAGCTGGGATATCCCGCCGAAAAATAAATAGAAAGTAGCTTTTTATCTTCTTGTAATTTTTGATTTATTCTGTTCATATTTTGTTTTTTATTCACACCTAACAGGTTTTTAAAACCTGTTAGGTCTTTGTGAGTTGTTTTTTTGCGTTAAGGATTGAAGTGAAAATCCTTTTGTTTTTTTCTTTAAAAAACAAAAGATTGCAACGTAAAGCCTGACCGCTTTTTTGCGGTAACGCCCAACTATAATTTAAAATAATCTATATAAGTATTCAAATCTTTATCGCCACGTCCAGAAAGATTTATTACTAAAATATCAGTCGGTTTGAATTTTTTCTTATCTAAAACAGCAAAGGCATGTGCAGTTTCTATAGCTGGGATAATCCCTTCGGTTTGAGATATTTTTATACCCCAATCCATAGCTTCTTCATCTGTAATTGAAATAAATTCCGCTCTTTTTGTTTCGAATAAATGGGCATGCATAGGACCAACGCCCGGATAATCTAATCCTGCCGAAATAGAGTAGGGTTCTGTAATTTGACCGTCAGGACTTTGCATTAATAGCGTTTTACTGCCATGAATAATTCCTATTTTTCCCAATGCTGAAGTGGCTGCACTTTCGCCGGAATCGATGCCTTTTCCGGCAGCTTCGACAGCAATGATATTTACTTCTTTTTCGTCAAGAAAATGATAGAAAGTACCAGCAGCATTGCTTCCGCCACCTACACAAGCGATCACATAATCTGGGTTTTTACGCCCTTCTTTTTCTAGTAATTGACTTTTTATTTCTTCGGAAATAACACTCTGAAAACGCGCCACCATATCTGGATAAGGATGTGGGCCTACTACAGATCCTATGATATAATAAGTATCGATTGGGTTGTTTATCCAATCTCGTATGGCTTCGTTTGTAGCATCTTTTAGGGTTTTTGAGCCTGATGTTGCGGGACGAACTTCGGCACCTAACATTTTCATTCTCGCTACGTTTGGTGCTTGCCGTTTAATGTCTACTTCTCCCATATAAACAATACATTGCAAACCCATGAGGGCACAAACGGTAGCGGTTGCAACACCGTGTTGTCCTGCGCCAGTTTCAGCAATAATACGTGTTTTTCCTAGTCGCTTTGCTAATAGAATTTGTCCAATAGTATTGTTGACTTTGTGCGCGCCAGTATGACACAAATCTTCTCTTTTTAGATAGATTTTTGTGTTGTATTCAGCAGATAATCGTTCGGCGAAATAGAGTGGAGTAGGGCGACCTACATAATCTTTTAACAGCTCATGAAATTCTTTTTGGAAAGATTCGTCTGCTGTGATTTTGAGATAATTTTGTCTTAATTCCTCAACATTTGGGTAGAGCATTTCGGGAATGTAAGCGCCTCCAAAATTGCCATAAAATCCTTTTTCGTTTACGTGAAAACTCATTGTGTTTAAAGTTTAAAAGTTAATTTTAAATTTTTTTAATAATTCAATGTCTTTTAGTCCAGGTTCGATTTCAAATTTGCTGTTTACATCGATGGTATAAATGGGTAAATTTAATTTCTTGATATTTTCAATTTCTTCTGATCCAATTCCACCGCTAAGGAAAAATGGCTTTGTCGATTTGTATTGTTGTAATATTTGCCAATTAAAAGTTATTCCGTTTCCGCCAGGTAATTTGCCTTTTGTATCGAATAAAAAATAATCACAAGCATTTTCAAATGGTTTTAATAATGAAAAATCAAAATCATCATTTATAGAAAACACTTTGATAATTTCGATATTCTCTTTTTTCAATTTTTTACAAAACTCTGGGTTTTCATTTCCGTGCAATTGAATAACGTGTAAATCGTATTTCTTTATTTTAAAACCAATTTCTTCTAAAGTTGCATTTACAAAAACCCCTACTTTTTTTATTGATTTTGGAATTTCAGGAATTTCACCATCAAAATATCGACTAGATTTCTCCCAGAAAATAAAACCGAGAAAATCTGGAAGAAATTCGCTTACTTCGAGAATGTTTTCGGGATATTTCATTCCGCAGATTTTTAATTTCATTTTCTTGGCTTAAAGTTGTTTTATAAAATTTGAAGCTGATTTTCCTGGATTATCTGTTTTCATAAAGTTTTCGCCAATAAGAAATCCTTTATAGCCATAGGGTTTTAATTCGTTGATGGCTTCGATAGAAGAAATACCACTTTCGGAAACTTTTACAAATTCATCTGGAATTTCGGAAGCTAGTTCTTTGCTAAATTCTAAACTGACTTCGAATGTTTTGAGATTGCGATTGTTTACACCAATCATATCTAAACTTGGCATAATTGATTTTTGTAATTCTTCTAGATTATGAACTTCTAGCAAAACCTCTAAACCTAAAGATTGCGCAAATTCCGATAAATTTTTAATTTCCTCACGAGTTAAAACTGCTGAGATGAGCAAAATTAAATCGGCTCCATGTGCTTTTGCTTCTAGTATTTGATATTCATCAATGATAAATTCTTTTCGCAAAAGCGGAATACTTACAGAAGCTCTTGCCAGCAATAAATCGTCTAATGAACCACCAAAATATTTTCCGTCTGTTAAAACAGAAATTCCACAAACACCAGCATTTTGATAGCCTTTTACAACTTCTTCTACCGAAAAACTATAATTTATTTCCGCTTTTGATGGAGATCGACGTTTGTGTTCGGCAATAATTCCAGCATTATTATTTCGTAAAATTTTACTCAAAGAAATGGTTCTACTTCCAAAAAGTATTGAATTTTCTAATTGGGATACAGGAATGATCGATTTTTTAAGAACGACTTCTTGCCTTTTGTCTGTAATAATTCTGTCAAGTATATTCATTTGTGTTTTATATTGAATTTTGTCATTGCCATTGAAATTGCTATTGACTTAATTGTTGTAATTTTTTCAGTGCTTCAAAACCTCTTCCAGATAGTAAACTTTCTTTTGCTAATTCAAATCCTTTTATAGGAGTTAGATTATTTACTACTGTTGCAATTGCCATTCCTGCATTGGCACAAACCACATTATTTTGTGCTTCAGTTCCTTTTCCTGAAATAATAGTAAGAAACATTTTTGCTGATTCTTCTATCGTTGTTCCGCCTTGAATATCAGTTTGGGATAAAATAGCAACTCCAAAATCTTCTGGTTTTAGCATTCCTTCCATTTTATTTGTAATGGTTTTGGTATTTCCTGTCAAAGAAATTTCATCATAACCATCTAAACTGTGTAAAATGGTATAATTTGTTTCGGTATTTTGATACAAATAACTGTACATTCTAGCCAATTCGAGATTAAAAACACCAACCAATTGGTTTTTAGGAAAACTTGGATTAACCATGGGTCCCAACATGTTAAAAAAGGTTTTTACAGCCAAATCTTTTCTTATAGGCGCTACGTTTTTCATTGCTGGGTGAAATAAGGGTGCATGCAAAACACAAATCCCAGCTTGGTCGATACACTTTTCAAGAAATGACGACTCATTACTAAATTTCACACCTAAATTTTCCATTACGTTACTTGAACCAGAAATAGACGAAACACCATAATTTCCATGTTTTGCTACTTTTACTCCAGCTCCAGCAGTTACAAATGACGCTAATGTTGAAATATTGAAAGTATTTTTGCCATCGCCACCAGTTCCGCATAAATCGATGGTATTATAAGCGGATAAATTGATTGAGATGCACAATTCTAATAACGCTTCTCGGAATCCTGCCAATTCATCGATAGTAATATTTCGCATCATATAAACGGTTAAAAAACTGGCTATTTGGCTCGGATTGTAATCTCCGTTAGAAATATTAACCAATATATTTTTTGCTTCCTGTTTAGAAAGCGTTTCGTGGTTGATGAGTCTGTTGAGTATATTTTTCATTTTTAATGGCACGCGGATGACACGGATTTTAGCTGATTTACACGGATTTTTTGAACTTAAATTATTTAATTTTTAACCCAATTTTCTAATATTTTTTTACCATTTGGTGTTAATACACTTTCTGGATGAAATTGTACGCCACGAACATCGTAAGTTTTGTGACGCAAAGACATGATTTGTCCGTTCTCATCAACTGAAGTAATTTCTAATACATCAGGAAAATCAAAAGTATTTACAACCCAAGAATGATAACGACCCACTTCTATTTGTTTTTCTAGACCATCAAAAAGGCTTTCATTATCGACTACGACATTCACATTTGTGGCTACACCGTGATACACTTTTTCAAGATTAATAAGGCTTCCGCCAAAAACCTCTCCTATGGCTTGTTGTCCCAAACAAACACCCAAAATACTTTTTGTAGCTGCATAAGTTCTGATGACTTCTTTGAGTAAACCTGCTTCGTCGGGGATTCCTGGGCCTGGAGAAAGTAATATTTTATCGAAGTTTTTTATTTCATCAATATCAAACTCATCGTTGCGATATACTGTTACTTCGCAGTTTAAATCTTCGAGATAATGTACTAAATTGTATGTAAAACTATCGTAATTGTCTATGACTAGTATTTTTTTCATTTTTTTAAATTTAAATTTTCTCTGCTAATTCTAATGCTTTGTCTAGAGCAGCTAATTTATTATATACTTCCTGTAATTCATTTTCTTCAACTGAATTTGCTACAATTCCAGCGCCAGCTTGATAATGTAATTCGTGATTTTTGCTTAAAAAAGTCCGAATCATAATGGCATGGTTAAAGTTGCCTTCAAAATCCATAAAACCTATGGCGCCTCCATAAAAATTTCTATTTGTGTTTTCATATTTTTCGATAAGTTCCATTGCTTTGTATTTTGGAGCACCAGATAAAGTTCCAGCTGGAAAAGTATCGGCTACGACTTTCATTGTAGAAGAATTTTCGTGTATTTGTCCAGTCACTTTAGATACTAAATGAATAACATGAGAGAAAAACTGTACTTCACGATATTTTTCTACTTGAACATGATGACTTTGTCTGCTTAAGTCATTTCTGGCTAAGTCAACTAACATCACATGTTCGGCATTTTCTTTTTGATCTTCCGATAATTGTTTGGCAAGAATAGCGTCTTGTTCATCGTTTCCAGTTCGTTTGAAAGTTCCAGCTATTGGATGAATTTCGGCTTTTCTGTTTTGGATAATTAATTGTGCTTCGGGAGAAGAACCCATTATTTTGAAATCGCCATAGTCGAAAAAGAACAAATAAGGAGATGGGTTTATACTTCTTAGAGTACGATATACATTAAACTCATCGCCTTTGAAACCTTGTGTAAATCGTCGTGATAAAACCAATTGAAAGACATCGCCACGGTAACAATGTTTTTTGGCTAAAACCACATTTTTTTTGAAATCTTCATCAGTCAAATTCGATTTTTTATCATCGTTTTTAGAAAAAGAGTAAGCAGGTAAATTTCTTGTTTGCAATAATTGTTGAATTTCATTAATATTATTTTCTTCGGTTAACGAATGACAGAAAATAAACGCTTCATTTTTGAAATGATTAATCGCAATTATATTTTGATACACTGCGTAATAAATATCTGGAATTTGTAAATCATTTTCCTTTTTTGTGATTTCTATTTTTTCAAAATAACGCACTGCATCATAAGAAATATAACCAAATAATCCGTTATTAATAAATTTGAAATTATTGCTTTCGGATTTAAATTGAGCCGTAAATCTTTGAATCTCGTTTGGAATGTTGGTTTGATTATTTATCTCTATTTTTTCTGAGGTTCCATCAGGAAATGATTTGAAAATAGCTTCATTTTCTATTTTTATTGTCGCAATAGGATTACAACAGATATAAGAGAAACTATTATCATTAGCATGATAATCACTACTTTCTAGTAATAAACTATTGGGGAATTTGTCACGAATTTTTAGGTAAATACTTACTGGCGTAATAGTATCAGCAAGGATTTGTTTGAATTGGGTTTTGAATGTATATGTTTTCATGTGTGATATTATTTGTTTTTTTGCATAAAAAAAAGGCTTGTCGTGATTGACAAGCCTTTTTATATATTTTGAGTTTTAAAAAATACAATATAGAGGATTAGTTCACGACGTTTGACGTAAATTATTCCACCACCAAGTATTATTTAAAAATGTGTTCATTTTCTTATTTTAATACGTCAAAAGTAGTAATTAAATTATTACATGCAAATATTATTTCATTTTTTTATCAAAATAAAAAAACCTCGAAGATTACTCTACGAGGTTTGTATTGTGTTTCTGAGAGAATTAGTATTTCAAGCTTACATTTAATTCAAATACGTCATCAATTGCTTTGTCAGCTAATGCTCCAAAGTTTTTAGAACCGTATTTAATATCATATGTAGTTCTGTCAACCATTAGTTTTGCATTTGCAACACCTTTGCTATCTACTAAATCGAAAGTGATTGGAGCAGTTTTTCCTTTAATAGTCAAATCGGCAGTAACAGTATAAGTGTTTTTTGATTTTACACCAATAGATTTGAATATTAATGTTGCTGTTGGATTAGCATCTACACTAAAAAAATCTTCGCTTTTTAGATGTCCGTCTAATTTTCCTTTCCATTCTCCTTCTAAGTCAGTTGTGTTTATAGTTGTCATATCTACAGTAAAGTTTCCACCAGCTATATCTTTTCCTTTAAGGAATAAAGTTCCTTCTTTTATTTTGATATCACCATTGTGTTGACCACCTACTTTTTTAGCAATCCAAAGAATTTTACTTTTAGAAACGTCTACTTTTTTAGCTGTTTGTGCATTTCCAGCAATTGTCGAAAGGGCTACTAATAATGCTAATGCAATTGATTTTAAATTTTTCATTTGTTTTGATTTTAGTTGTTAATAATTAAATAGTTATAAATAGATCTTCGTTTGATTTTCTTACTTTTTTGTAATGTTGTGTAGCGTCTTCTTCGTGACGATATCCTACGGCTGCAATAACAGAAGCATTAAGATTTAGCTTATCTAAACCTAAGATTTCGTTATATTGTTTTGGATCAAAACCTTCCATTGGAGTTACATCAATTTTTAGTTCGGCAGCTGCATTAAGCAAATTTCCTAGAGCTAAATAAGTTTGTTTAGCTGTCCAAATATTTTTTGCTTCTTCAGACAAAGGAGTTATTGCACCTTTCATAAAATCGCCATAACCAGACAAAGCATCGATAGGTAAGTTTCTTGTTTGAGAGATATTTTCTATATAAGAATCTATTTCTGTTTCCCCTACATTGGTTTGATTGGCAAATACAATTAGGTGTGAAGCGTCAATAATTTGGGTTTGTCCCCAAGATGCGGGTTGTAATTTTGCTCTTAGTTCTGGATTTTCTACAAGTATAATTTTGTAAAGTTGTAATCCGTAAGAAGAAGAACTCAATCGAATGGCTTCTTTAAGTGTTTCTAAATCTGTTGCTGATACTTTTTTAGTAGCATCAAATTTTTTAGTGGCATAACGCCAGTTCTGATTTTCAATAAATGTACTCATAATTAATTTCGGTATTTTTCTAATAAATTATTTAATTGTTCTAATTCTTCTAATGTTAATTTGTTTGCGAAATAATTTTCATGTTCTATAATGACTGGATCAAGTTCTGCTAGTACACCTAATCCTTTTTGGGTAATTAGAATTTCTATTTTTCTTCTGTTTGCTGGACATTCGCTACGAGTTACCATTTGTTTTAATAGTAATTTGTCTATTAGTCTTGTCGTATTACTGTTTTTTGCAATCATTCTTTCTTGAATGTCAGACATGTTTACAGGCTTGCCTTTTTGTCCTCTTAATATTCGCAATACATTATATTGTTCTCCGGATAAATCATAAGGCTTAATTATTTCCTGAAAATTATCATGTAAAACGTTTTTTGTAAAAGAAATATTAAGCAATACTTTTTTAGCAATATCCATAGGAATGGTACTTTTTATTTCGTCTTCTATTTTCATAGTTTCTATTACTAAATTTGTATATACAAATGTATGATTATTTTTTATTTGTATATACAAATGTGTATTAAATTTTTGTTAAATTATTTTTTAACAATTTTTGCATTAGATTTTATTATTTTTGATAAAAAAATAAAAGAAATGAATTTATCACAAGAAGCTTGGTGGGCAAAAGCACAAGAAGACGAAAATGCAGTAATTTTAGATGTTAGAACTGAAGACGAATGCAATGAAGGAATTATTCCCAACGCAATAGCCATAGACATATATAAAGGACAAGGGTTTATTTATAAAATAGAAGAACTAGATAAATCTAAAAACTATTATGTGTATTGTAAAGCTGGTGGAAGAAGCGCACAAGCTTGTAATATTATGAATCAATTGGGTTTTGAAACGACTTATAACCTGTTAGGCGGTATGATGGAATGGAATGGTCCTGTTGAAATGCCTTTGTAATCGATGTTTTTGGGTTTATAATCATTTATAAAACAATCATAAACCCAAATTTTTTTTTAAACCGTTCTCTGAACAACTTCAAAAATAGTTCCGTCTTCACATTTTAATGTTTTCGAAGGATATTTCATTAATAAAGCATAATCATGAGTGGCCATAATAATTGTTTTACCTTGAGCGTTTATCTTTTTTAGTAATTCTAGGATTTCGCCACTAGTTTGTGGGTCAAGATTTCCAGTTGGTTCATCAGCAAGAATAAGCTCAGGATCGTTTAGCAACGCACGAGCAATAGCAACACATTGTTGTTCTCCGCCAGAAAGTTGGTGCGGCATTTTGTTTGCCATACTAAACATTCCTACTTTTTTAAGAACTTCTTCTACTTTGTTATCCATTTCTTGTACATCTATCCAACCTGTGGCTTTTAGTACAAAAAGTAAATTATTAGCAACAGTTCTATCTGTCAATAATTTAAAATCTTGAAAAACCATACCAATTTTTCGACGCAAATACGGAATATCTTGGTCTATCAATCCGTTTAAATCATAATCTACAATAGTTCCTTCGCCATCAGTAAGTGGCAAATCACCATAAAGTGTTTTCATAAAACTACTTTTTCCAGAACCAGTTTTACCTATTATATATATAAATTCACCTGGATTTACACTCAGATTTATATCGGAAATAATCTTATTTCCAGATTGGTATATGTTTACGTCTTGAAGTGATAAAATGGTTTTTGACATCTTTTGTAGAATTTTATTTCGTAAAAGTAGTAAGTTATGTTTCTTATTCAAAATAAAATTTGAGTTGATATTCGATTTTGAATACTAAAGCCCAATTTTCCTCGTTTGAAGTGTAAGAAAATACTATATTTGAAATTCTAAAATAAGTTACCAATGCAAAAATATTTATTGTCACTTTTCGTATTTCTATTTTTCGGAATCACTTCGATGTTTGCACAACAATCAGCCATTTATACTAATGATTTAGCAGATTATAATAAAGCCTTGACTTTATTTAATGATAAACAATATCAATCGGCACAAATCCTTTTTGATAAGGTAAAACAAGAAAATTCAAATCCTGAATTGGAAGCAGATTGTACTTATTATAGTGCCAATTGTGCGATAAGATTAAATCAGAATAATGCTGATGAAAAAATGGAAAGTTTTGTAAAAAATTATCCAACAAGTACAAAACAAAATTTAGCTTTTACAGAAGTTGCAACTTATTATTTCGAGCAAGGAAAATATCCACAAGCTTTGGAATGGTTTGACAAGGTTGATGAAAGTAGTTTAACAGCTGATGAATTAGATAAATATAATTTTTACAAAGGTTATAGTTTTTTTAATTCTGGAAAAAAGAAAGAAGCAACGCAATATTTTAATAAAGTAGTCAATTCGCAAGAATATGGCTCGCAAGCAAAATATTATTTAGGTTTTCTGGCTTATGAAGGCGACGATTATAAGGAAGCGACCAAATATTTTGATCAAGTTTCAGGTGAAGAAAAATACAAGGAAAAGCTCTCGTATTTTCAAGCGGATATGAATTTCAAACTCGGAAAATTCGACAAAGCAATTGAATTAGGTAAAGCAGCAATGGCGAGTTCTAACGCGATGGAAAAATCGGAATTGAATAAAATTATTGGCGAAAGTTATTTTAATTTAAAAAAATACAACGAAGCAATTCCGTTTCTAAAAGAATACAAAGGAAAAAAAGGAAAATGGAATAACACTGATTATTATCAGTTAGGCTACGCTTTTTATAAACAAAATGATTTCGAAAATGCCATTACACAGTTCAATAAAATTATTGATGGCAAAGATTTCGTAGCTCAAAATGCTTACTATCATTTAGGAGAAAGTTACTTGAAAACCGATAAAAAACAACAAGCCTTAAACGCTTTTAAGAATGCTTCGGAAATGACTTTTGATGTCAAAATTCAAGAAGATGCTGCTTTAAATTATGCTCGATTGAGTTATGATATTGGAAATTCGTACCAAAGTGTTCCCGATGTTTTGAATGGTTTTATGACAAAATATCCATTAAATCCTAATAAACCAGAAGTTGAAAATTTATTAATCAATTCTTATATCACTTCAAAAAATTATAAAGAAGCATTAACGTTATTAGAAAAAAATAAATCCTTTGGAAACAAAACGGCTTACCAAAAAGTAGCTTTTTATCGCGGTTTAGAATTATTTACAGATGGAAGTTATAAAGACGCATTAACAATTTTTAAAAAATCTATTGCCGAACAAAAAGACCCAAAATTCTCCGCTCGTGGGACTTTCTGGAAAGCAGAAACTGAATATGTTTTAGAAGATTTTACTAATGCTTTATTAAGTTTCAAACAATTTTTAGGCTATCCAGAAGCCAAAGAAACGACTGAATTTTCAAATGTAAATTACAACATGGCGTACTGTCATTTTAAGTTGAAAGAATATGAACAAGCGGGTGATTTTTTTCAAAAATATATCGAAGTTTCTAAAGATGATAAAACCCGTCTAACTGATGCTTACCTGCGTTTGGGCGATAGTAGATTCGTAACTACAAAATATTCATCGGCATTAGAAGCGTATGATAAAGCCATTGTTTTAAAAACTGTCGATGCTGATTATGCGGCTTATCAAAAAGCGATTTGTTACGGATTTATGGGTAAAAATGACAAGAAAATTGCCGATTTTAATCAGTTTCTAAAAACGTATCCAAATTCACAATATCGTGATGATGCTTTATTTGAATTAGCAAATACCTATACTGCGCAGAACGAAACAACATCATCAATAAAAACGTATGATCAATTAATTGCAGAAAATAGCAACGGAAGTTACGCTGCCAAAGCGATTCTTCGTCAAGGTTTAATTTATTATAATGCCGATAAAGACGAACAAGCATTAACTAAATTTAAAAAAGTAGTAGCTGATTTTCCAAAATCGGAAGAAGCACTAGAAGCAGTAAAAACGGCACGATTAATTTATGTAGATAACGGAAAAGTAGACGAATATGCTACTTGGGTAAAATCGCTCGATTTTGTCGAAATTTCTGATGCCGATTTAGATAATGATTCTTGGGAAGCTGCCGAAAAACAATATTTGCAAGGAAATACGAAACAAGCAATTACGAACTTAAGCAGTTATATTAAGACTTTTCCTAACGGAATACGTATTCTAAAAGCTAATTTTTATTTGGCAGAAAGCTATTTTAAAGAAGAATCTGCTAATTCAATTCCTTCTTATGAGTTTGTTATTTCAAAATCTAGAAACGAATATACAGAGCAATCTTTGTCGAGATTATGTCAAATTTTCTTGCGAAACACAAACTATGCAAAAGCCATTCCAGTTTTACTTCGTTTAGAATCCGAAGCCGATTTTCCTCAAAACAAAACCTATGCACAAGCCAATTTGATGAAAAGTTATTATACCCAAAAAGACTATGCTAACTCAGTAATTTATGCCGAAAAAGTGTTAGAAAACCCAAAAACGGAAGATAAAATAAAGAGTGATGCACAAATTATTGTAGCCCGTTCGGCTATAAAAGTAGGTGATGAGGCAAAAGCCAAAATAGCTTATGCTAAATTACAGAAAATCGCCAAAGGAGAATTGGCTGCGGAAGCCTTGTTTTATGATGCCTATTTCAAAAATGCAGCGTCACAATTTGAAGAGTCTAATAAAGCGGTTCAAAAATTAGCCAAAGATTATTCGGGTTACAAGTATTTTGGTGCCAAAGGATTAGTAGTTATGGCAAAGAATTTTTACGGATTAAAAGACAGTTTTCAAGCAACCTATATTCTAGAAAGTGTGATAAAAAACTTTACGGATTATGCTGATGTTGTGGAAGAAGCCAAAAAAGAACTCGATTTAATTAAAATAGAAGAAGCCAAAACCAATTCGTCGATTTCTAAATAAGATTAAGCGATAATAGACGAAGAGATAAAAGACTAAAAAGAAAAAAAATGCAAAATAAAATCATCATCATTCTATTAATAACTTTCCAAATGACTTTCGCCCAAAAGAAAGATGAAAACATTGGTACCGAAGTGGTAAACGTAGTAAAACCATATACGCCAACTATTTCAGATGCTTTCAAAGTAAAGGAAGTTCCATCATTAAACGATAACGAAACTAGTACGAAGGAAGAAGTTAAATA
This sequence comes from Flavobacterium sp., assembly GCF_039932285.1. Lineage (GTDB taxonomy): Bacteria > Bacteroidota > Bacteroidia > Flavobacteriales > Flavobacteriaceae > Flavobacterium. The sequence continues at coordinate 41,078 of NZ_JBDTQE010000010.1, read as the reverse complement.
CCAGATTTTCTCTTTTCCAGTAGCATCAACATTTACACCGTCTAAAGGGAAAGCTGCAGGCGTTGAAAAAGCCAAACAAGAAAAGTTATTTTCTAATTATGCGACTTTTGGTTTGGGTAATTACGGAACCGCAAATGCCGAATTGTTTGTTTCTCACGAATTGGATAATTACCAATATGTAGGCGGAATGGTAAGACACCAATCCTCACAAGGCGGTATCAAAAATGTTAAGTTAGATGATAAATTTTCTGAAACTTTAGGAAGTGTTTTTTATGGTTATCAACGAAATGATATTAAATGGACTGCAGATTTAGGTTTAAAAAACGAAGCTTATAATTGGTACGGTTTGGCTATTAATGTTGCTCCAGATGAAAATTTGGTTATGAATATTAATCCTAAACATCAATATAATACTGCAAAAATTGGAACTGAGTTAACCATTTCCAACAGTTTTTTTAACCGATTAAATTTAAATTATATTGCCTTCTCTGATAATTATAATTCTAAAGAAAATAGATTTATGATTAAACCATCTTTTACCTTCAATTTTGGAGATACAGCAATAAAAGCGAATTTTGGATTGGATTATTTGAATTCTAATTCTGATAAATCTTATTATATTATTTTTCCAGAACAAGTTAACAATAGTAAAAACGAAAAATCAGTTTTTATTTTTAATGTCAATCCTAGTTTTCAAATATTAAAAGATGATCTATCATTAGATTTGGGAGTCAATTTGGTTTACTACTCCAGAATGAAAGATGTTTTTTATGGAATAGAATCAGATTCAGAAAGCAAATTTTTAATCTATCCAAAAGTAAATATTTCCTATAAAGTTGTTGGTGATTTGATGATAGCTTTTGGTGGAGCTGAAGGGAAATTAATTCAAAATTCGTATGCGAATTTTGTAGATCAGAATAAATTTTTGTCACCAACGTTATTAATAAAACCTACAGATCAACAATATGAAGTGTTTGCTGGATTAAGAGGAAAATTATCATCGATACTTTCTTATTCGGTAAAAGGAGCTTATAATGCGTCTAAAGATAGCCCTTTGTTTATTAGTAATAGTTACTTTTCATCCAATTTAAATAAAGATAATTATACTTATGGCAATTCACTTGATGTAGTATATGATAATATTAATACTTTGTCATTTCAAGGAAAATTAAAAGCAGATGTAAATAAAAACATATCTCTGGGTTTAAATGCAGAATTTAATTCTTATAAAGTTGAAAAAAATTATGAAGCTTGGAATTTGCCTACTATCAAAGCAAGTTTCAATTCAGATTTTAATATTGGTAAAAAATGGTATGCAGGAACTCAATTTTTTTATGTCGAACAGAGAAAAGATTTACAAATTACAGCTTCACTCGGACATTCAAGAGATTATATTCAAACAATATCTGGTTATTTCGACATCAATGCACACGTTGGCTATAAATATAACGAACGATTAACCGCTTTTTTAAAAGGAAATAATCTAGCCAATCAAAATTATGAAAAATGGTTAAATTATCCTGTACAAGGCGCACAAGTAATATTAGGCGCGAGTTATAAATTTGACTTTTAGACATTTTAGATTATTAGACTACTTAGATTTTTAGATGTCAAGTTAGTCTAATAATCTAAGTAGTCTAATAATCTAACAATCTAAAATGAAACAAAAAATCCACCAACAATACCTTCAACTCGTTCAAGATAAAATTGATGTTTTTCAAGACATGATATCGGCATTAACAGAAGATTCAAAAAATGATGCCAAAGGTTCGGCAGGAGATAAGCACGAAACGGCGTTATCTATGATGCATATCGAACAGGAAAAACTAACTAATAAACTCAAAGAAGCTTTAGAACAAAAATCTATTTTAGATAAAATTGATGCATCTCAAATTCACAATAAAGCAGCAATGGGCAGTTTGGTGAAAACCAATAATTTGACAGTTTATATTAGTGTGGCTTTGCCTAAAATCACCATCGAAAATCAAAATATATTTGCTGTTTCTCCACAATCTCCTTTGGGAACTCAGTTGATGGGAAAAGGAGTTGGTTATGCGTTTGAGATAAATTCAACCCAATACATAATCCAAGAGATTTCTTAAAAATTACAATTTAAAACTTCAAAACGAATTTTAATCATTTTTACTTTTATAATTATATTTAAAATAAGTATTTAGTTATAATTTATAATTAAATATAAAATATTAGTTTTAATATATGCTAATAACACGCAATTTTGTTTCAGTTATAAATCGAATTAACAAATAACCGAATCAACAAATAAACATTATGTGCGGAATAGTAGCCATTATCGGAAAAGGAAAAGACCAAGAATTAGTAAAACAATTGTCTAAAAGAATGTCACATCGCGGACCAGACGAAAGTGATTTGCATATTACTGAAAATGGACATATTTTAAGCCACGAACGATTGTCGATTATCGATTTGCATTCGGGTCGTCAACCTATTCAGGGTTCTTCAACCGCTTGGATGATTCACAATGGCGAAATATACAACCACCAAGAATTACGAGATGGAATTTTAAAACACCATACTTTCAAAACCAAATCAGATTCGGAAGTAATTGTGCATTTGTATGAAGAATTTGGTTATGATTTTCTAAACAAATTAGATGGTGATTTCGCCTTTGTAGTGATTGATGGCGACGATTATATTGCTGGCCGCGATCCAATGGGAGTGAAGCCTTTATATTATGGTCTTGACGAAAGAGGTAGAATGTATTTTGCTTCCGAAATGAAACCTATTGCCGATCAATGTAAAACCTTTTCAACTTTTCCTCCGGGGCATTATTATACACCAAAAACAGGATTTGTTAAGTATTACAAACCAGAATATGATGATTATATAAAAGCAACAAAAGAATTAGATTTAAAGCTAATTAGAGATACATTAACTGAAGCGACTCGCAAACGATTAATGAGTGATGTGCCGATTGGAGTATTGCTTTCAGGAGGATTAGATTCGTCATTAACATCATCTATTGCTTCAAGATTATTAAAAGAAAAAGGCAAAACTTTGCATTCTTTTTCTATTGGATTAGATGCCGATGCGCCCGATGCCAAAGCCGCTCGTAAAGTTGCCGAATTTTTAGGAACCCAGCACCACGAAGTTCATTTTACTATCGAACAAGGAATTGAAATATTAGATAAATTAATTTGGCATTTAGAAACGTACGATGTGACTTCGGTAAGAGCAAGTACACCAATGTATTTCCTGTCGAAAGCGATTACCGATATGGGAATTAAAGTAGTGCTTTCTGGCGAAGGAGCAGACGAAATTTTTGGTGGTTATTTGTATTTTAGAAATGCGCCTTCAAAAGAAGATTTTCAAAAAGAAACCATCGAAAGAGTTCAGAAACTATTCACTGCCGATTTGCTTCGTGCCGATAAATCGACAATGGCTCATGGACTTGAAGCTCGTGTTCCGTTTCTAGACAAAGCTTTTTTAGATGTTGCGATGCTAGTAAAACCAGAAGAAAAACAACCAAAAACATACGACGGAAAAGAAAAATATATTCTTCGTAAAGCTTTCGATACACCGGATAATCCATATCTTCCAGATGAAGTTTTATGGCGTCAAAAAGAACAATTTTCTGATGGAGTGGGTTACAACTGGATTGATCAATTAATCGATTATTGTGCCTCAAAAGTGACTGATGAACAATTGGATTCAGCCAAAGAATTATTTTCTTACAACACACCAACAACTAAAGAAGCGTATTTTTATAGAGCTATTTTTCATAAATATTATCCACAACAAAGTGCAGCCGAAACCGTTAGAAAATGGATTCCAAAATGGCAAGAAAATCAAGATCCAAGCGGTCGTGCAAATGCTGCGCATGTACAAGCAGATGTGGAGATTGCAAAATCTAATATGTTAGTTTAACTGTTTTGAATTTTTTTGTGAAACGTCTTGATTTTTTCGAGACGTTTTTTTTGTAATTATTAATAAACTGTTGATAACTTCATTGCTAAATCGTAGCTTTTGGTTTCAAAATCATTCGCAATAGTATATATTTGCGTGTTAGACAAAAATTACATTTTTTAGAATAAATTTATATGAGCGACGAAATTAAGAAGGATAATTATTCAGCAGATAGTATTCAGGCATTAGAAGGAATGGAGCATGTTCGTATGCGTCCGTCGATGTATATCGGAGATGTAGGAGTTCGTGGTTTACACCATTTAGTTTACGAAGTTGTCGATAACTCAATTGACGAGGCAATGGGAGGTCATTGTGATACGATTATTGTAGATATTAATGAGGATGGTTCCGTTTCTGTAGAAGATAATGGTCGTGGAATTCCAGTTGGAATTCATAAAAAAGAAGGTGTTTCGGCACTTGAAGTTGTAATGACTAAAATTGGTGCTGGAGGAAAATTTGATAAAGATTCGTATAAAGTTTCTGGAGGACTTCACGGTGTTGGGGTTTCTGTAGTAAATGCTTTGTCAAACCATTTGAGAGCAACAGTTCATAGTAGTGACGGTAAGGTTTACGAACAAGAATACGAAAAAGGAAAGGCCTTATATCCGGTAAAACAAATTGGTGAAACTAGTAAAAGAGGTACGATTGTAACTTTTTATCCGGATCCTTCTATTTTCACTCAAACAATAGAATACTCTTATGATACTTTATCGGCTCGTATGCGCGAGTTGTCATTTCTGAATAAAGGAATTACAATCACTTTTACAGATAAAAGAGAAAAGGATAAAGACGGAAATTTTGTTTCAGAAATTTTTCATTCAACAGAAGGACTAAAAGAATATATCCGTTATTTAGATGGAAACCGTGAACCAATCATTGCTCACGTAATTTCTATGGATAATGACAAAGGCGAAATTCCTGTTGAAGTAGCTTTAATTTACAATACAAGTTATACAGAAAATATTTTTTCTTACGTAAATAATATCAATACACACGAAGGAGGAACACACTTGCAAGGTTTCAGAACAGGTTTAACCCGTTCATTAAAGAAATATGCAGATGCTTCTGGAATGTTAGACAAACTGAAATTTGAAATTTCAGGAGATGACTTCCGTGAGGGATTAACAGCTATTATTTCGGTAAAAGTTGCTGAACCTCAATTTGAAGGGCAAACTAAAACTAAATTAGGAAATAGAGAAGTTGTTTCTCCAGTTTCTCAAGCGGTTGGAGATATGATCGAAAATTATTTGGAAGAAAATCCAAATGATGCTAGAATCATTGTTCAAAAAGTAATTTTGGCTGCACAAGCCCGTCATGCAGCTAAGAAAGCGCGTGAAATGGTGCAACGTAAAACCGTAATGGGTGGCGGTGGATTGCCAGGAAAATTATCAGATTGTTCGGAACAAGATCCAGAAAAATGCGAAGTATTTCTTGTCGAGGGAGATTCGGCAGGAGGAACTGCAAAACAAGGTCGTGATCGTGCTTTTCAAGCTATTTTGCCATTGCGTGGTAAGATTTTGAACGTAGAAAAAGCAATGCATCACAAAGTTTTTGAAAACGAAGAGATTAGAAATATATTTACAGCATTAGGGGTAACTATTGGTACTGCCGAAGATAGTAAAGCATTAAACTTAGAAAAATTACGTTATCATAAAGTAGTAATTATGTGTGATGCGGATATTGATGGTAGTCATATTTCTACCTTAATATTAACGTTCTTCTTCCGTTTTATGAAAGAACTAATCGAAGAAGGTCACGTGTATATAGCAACACCACCATTATACCTTGTTAAAAAAGGAAATAAAAAAGAATATGCTTGGAACGAAATACAACGTGATCAAGCTAACGAACGAATGGGAGGAAGTGCAGCTATTCAACGTTATAAAGGTCTTGGAGAGATGAATGCGGAGCAATTATGGGATACTACTTTAAATCCTGAATTCAGAACTTTACGTCAAATAAATATTGATAGTTTAGCAGAAGCGGATAGAGTTTTCTCAATGTTAATGGGAGATGAGGTTCCACCTCGTAGAGAGTTTATCGAGAAAAATGCAGTTTACGCAAATATTGATGCATAAAAAGATAATTTGGTTATTTGTTGATTCGGTTAATCGGATTAACAAATAACCAAATTAGTAAATAGAAGTATTAAAAGAATAACCAAATAAACTTAAAAATGAAAGTTACAATAGTAGGAGCAGGGAATGTAGGAGCATCTTGTGCAGATGTTATTTCTTATAGAGGAATTGCAAGTGAAGTAGTATTATTAGATATCAAAGAAGGTTTTGCGGAAGGTAAAGCTATGGATATCATGCAATGTGCTACTAATACAGGTTTTAATACACAATTGTCAGGTGTTACAAACGATTATTCTAAAACAGCAAACAGTGATGTTGTTGTGATTACATCTGGAATTCCAAGAAAACCAGGAATGACTCGTGAAGAATTAATTGGCATCAATGCAGGAATCGTTAAGTCGGTTGTAGAAAACGTATTGGTTCATTCTCCAAATACTATTGTAGTAGTGGTTTCAAACCCAATGGATACAATGACTTACCTAGCTTTGAAAGCTACAGGTTTGCCAAAAAATAGAATTATCGGAATGGGTGGTGCTTTAGATAGTTCACGTTTCAGATATTATTTATCGAAAGCATTAGATAAGCCTGCAAATGACGTTTCGGCAATGGTTATAGGGGGTCACGGTGATACTACAATGATTCCACTAACTAGATTGGCTTCTTATAACGGAATTCCAGTTTCTGAATTTCTTTCTCAAGAACAATTAGACAAAGTAGCTGCTGATACAATGGTTGGAGGTGCAACATTAACAGGATTGTTAGGAACTTCAGCTTGGTACGCGCCAGGTGCTTCAGTTGCTTATCTTGTTGATAGTATTTTGAATAACCAAAAGAAAATGATTGCTTGTTCAGTAATGTTAGACGGAGAATATGGTCAATCAGATATTTGTATCGGAGTGCCTTGTATTATTGGTAAAAACGGTATCGAAGAGATTGTTAATATTAATTTAAACGATAACGAAAAAGCATTATTTGCGAAAAGTGCTGACGCTGTTCGTAATATGAATGCTGATTTAAAATCAGTTTTAGCTTAATTTATTTAACTACAAATTACACTAAGAATTTCACGGTGTTCACAAAGAATCTAAAAAGCTAGTGAACTTTGTGAAATTCTTTGTGTTCTTTGTGGTTAAATTTATATATTTGCACGTTTTGTGAAAATATGGTAGTGTTTTTTACCCTGTTTTTATAATTCAAAAATAAAGAAACCAAACTAAGAATTAATTAATTTTTACACAGAATGCAGAATAGAGGACTTATTAAATTTATTGCAATAATATTTGCACTGGTAAGTATTTACCAACTTTCTTTCACATTTGTTGCTAATAAAGTGAAAAGTGATGCAAAAGCATTTGCAGCAGGAAAATCAGAAAAAGAAGTAAAATATCTTGACTCGATAGGGAAAGAAAAAGTGTTTAACTTAGGTTTTACAAGTTTTACTTATGATGAGGTAAAAACAAAACAAATTAACAAAGGTCTTGACTTAGAAGGTGGTATCAATGTGATACTACAAATCTCTGTTAAAGATGTTTTGAAACAATTGGCTAATAACTCTACAAATCCAGTATTTGTGAAGTCATTAACTGATGCAAAAAATAATCAAAAAGGAAATCAATCCTACTTAGATGCTTTTTATGATGCTTTTGATGCCAATTCTAACGGAACTACATTATTGTCTTCGCCAGATATTTTTGGAAACAGAAATTTAGCAGAAGAGATTAAAATGCAAATGTCTGATTCTGATGCTAAAAAAGTAATTAACAAAAAAGTTGAAGAATCTATAGAAAGTGCTTTTAGAGTACTTCGTGAGCGTATAGACAAATTTGGTGTTACACAACCTAATATTGTAAAATTGGGAACTTCTGGTCGTATTCTTGTTGAACTTCCGGGAGCAAAAGATGTAGATAGAGCTAAAAAATTATTGTCAAGTACTGCTCAATTAGAGTTTTGGGAAACATTAAAAGTTGAAGAAATTGGTAATTATTTAGGTTCAGTAAATGAAGCTTTAAAGAAAACTGAAAAATCAGCAGTAGCTGAAGCACCAAAAGCAACTTCAAAAATTGATTCTTTATTAGTAGATAAAACTGCAAAAGATTCGACTGCAACTAAAGCAGATGTTGGTCCATTTTTCAGCAAAATCGTTAGCGGAGGACAACAAGGAAGTCCGGTATTGGCTTACGTAAAATCGAAAGATACAGCAGTAATTAACGGTTATTTGAAACGTGCAGATATTAAAGCTTTATTATCAAGTGATTTAGCAGATACTAAATTCGTTTGGGGAAAACCATCTGAAAAATCAGGTGATGTGGTTGAATTATACGCATTAAAAGGAAACAGAACAAACACACCTCCTATGAGTGGTGGCGTACTTGTAGATGCTTCTAATTCTTATGACCAAACAGGAAAACCATCGGTAACGATGCAAATGAATGGTAAAGGAGCAAAAATATGGGAAGAATTAACTGGAAGAGCTTATACTCAAAAAAGTAATATTGCCATTGTTTTAGATAATATTGTTTACTCGGCTCCAGGAGTTTCTTCAGGACCAATTTCTGGTGGACGTTCTGAAATTTCAGGTTCATTTACAATCGATGAAACTAAAGATTTAGCTAACGTTTTGCGTGCTGGTAAATTACCTGCAGCTGCAGAAATTGTTCAATCGGAAGTAGTAGGGCCATCATTGGGTCAAAAAGCTATTGATAGTGGTTTAAATTCTTCTATTGTTGGTTTATTACTTGTGTCATTATGGATGTTAATCTATTATGGTAAAGCAGGTTGGTATGCAAATATTGCATTGGTTGTCAACTTATTATTCCTTTTTGGAGTAATGGCAAGTTTTGGTTTTGTATTAACATTGCCAGGTATTGCAGGTATCGTTTTAACAATGGGTACAGCTGTAGATGCTAACATTATAATATACGAACGTGCAAAAGAAGAATTGCGTGCAGGATTAAATCTTGATGAAGCCGTTAAAAAATCTTTCAGTTGGACAGGAGCAATGCGTTCTATTATTGATGCAAACGTTACACATATTTTAACAGGATCTATTCTTTATATTTTTGGAACTGGACCTATCAAAGGATTTGCATTAACTTTATTAATAGGTATTATTACTTCATTATTTACATCTATTTTTATCACAAGAATTTTCTTAGAAAGATCGGTAAGTAATGGTACTAAGTTAGAATTTGCTAACAGTTGGTCTAAAAACTGGTTTACAGGATTCAATTTTGATTTCTTAAAAATTAAAAGAGGAACTTATATTTTCTCATCTTGCGTTATCATTATCAGTTTAGTATCTATATTTTTCGTAAATGGATTAGATGAAGGCGTTGATTTTGTTGGAGGTAGAACTTTTCAAGTGAAATTTGAAAAGACTGTAGAACCAACAGCTATTGCTGCTGAATTGTCAAAGAAAGATGTTTTTGAAAGTGCTGAAGCAAAAATATTTGGTACTGATGATCAACTTAAGATAACTACAAAATACAAGATTAAAGAAGAAGGAGTAAGTGTTGATACAGAAGTAAATCAAAAACTTTATAATGCTCTTAAATCACATTTTTCTCCAAGTATGACTTATGACAAGTTCATAAACTCTTACGATGGTAAAGAACTTGGAGTATTACAAGCTTCAAAAATAAGTCCAGCTATTTCAGCCGATATCAAAACTAACTCATTTTGGGCAGTTTTAGGAGCTATGTTGGTTGTAGGTCTTTACTTAGTGATTTCTTTTAGAAAATTAGGTTATTCACTCGGAGCAATTGCAGCAGTTGTACATGACGTTATATTTGTATTGGGTATTTACTCTTTGTGTTATAAATTTATGCCTTTCCACATGGAAATGGATCAGCACTTTATTGCAGCAATTCTTACAGTTATTGGTTATTCGATGAATGATACTGTAATTGTATTTGACAGAATTAGGGAATTCCTTGACGGAAACAGAAAAGGAAATATGCACCAAATTGTAAATGACTCTATTAATACCACATTATCTAGAACCATAAATACTTCATTAACTATGTTATTGGTATTATTGATTATGTTTATCTTTGGTGGTGATTCAATTAGAGGATTTATCTTTGCAATGTTAATAGGTATTGCAGTAGGAACTTACTCATCTTTATTTATTGCAACGCCAGTATTGGTTGATACAATGTCTAAAAAAGATATAGAAGAAATTGATGCAAGACATGCCAAAGCAAACGCATAATTCTTAGAATATAATATTAGAAAATCCTTCGTTGCAAAACGGAGGATTTTTTTTGTACATTTATTTTAAACTGAATTAAATTCGAGAAATAATAAACGAGATTATATGAACATAATAGCCTGGTCTGATTTCGAAAAAATAGAAATGCGAATTGGTACAATAATAAAAGTGAATGATTTTCCAGAAGCTAAAAAACCGGCTTACCAACTCACTATCGATTTTGGAAATGAAATAGGTATAAGAAAAACATCAGCACAAATAACTCAACGTTATACGAAAGATGATTTACTAAACAAGCAAGTTGTAGCAATAATAAATTTTCCTACAAAACAAATAGGTAAGTTTATGAGTGAATGTTTGATTCTTGGTTCGATAGGAAAAGAGGATGATATTGTTCTGCTTTCTTCGGACTTAAGTGTTGAAAACGGTCTAAGAGTAGGATAAAAAAAAAGCCCAAAATCTATGATTTTGGGCTTTTTTTTGTAGTTTTATTTATGCTTTAATCCATTCTAATATTGATTCATCAATAGGAAGAGTTTGAGGTGCAATTACTTTGTCGAGATGGCCGTTTTCGTTAATTAAATATTTTTGAAAATTCCATCGTACAGTATTATCTTCTAATCCATTTTTTGATTTTTGTGTCAAAAATTTATATAATGGATGTATATCATCACCTTTTACAGATATTTTTTCCATCATAGGGAATTTTACACCATAATTTTTGCTGCAAAATGTTGCTATTTCTGAATTTGTTCCTGGATCTTGTTCGAAAGCATTCGAAGGAAATCCGATAATTACAAAATTACTTTTTTGAAATTCATCATATAATGCTTGTAATTGTTCGTATTGAGGTGTTAATCCACACTCAGAAGCAGTGTTTACAATCATTATTTTTTTGCCTTTTAATGAAGCAAAATCAAAATCCTTACCCTGAATATCTTTAACTTTAAATTGATATATAGATTCTCCACTCATATTTGCTTGGACTATTTCTCTGTCAGAGGTTACATTTTTTAAACTTTCTTCCTGATTCTTACAACTAACTAATAAAATTAGTGATATAGCACATAATATTTGCTTCATAGGTTTATTCGTTTTGGTTTTATAGAACGAATATAATGAATTATTAAATACGATAACAAAACAAAATGATAAAAATAGTTAAGATTTAATTTTATAATCTTATAGATATAAAAGATTTATAATGGTAATTTGTAAAATTTACTTTTTATAATATTTTTTATATTTTGGATAGGTTATTAATCCAATAAATGAAATTGTTCCTAATGAATACCAAATCCAACTCAATGAATGAGCTTCTCCGCTAGCATAAGAGTGCAATCCTACTAAATGGAAATTTACTCCATAATAAGTAAATAATATAGAGATGAAAGCAAACATACTCATCAAGTTAAAAGTCCATTTCCCTCTCAATGATGGTACAAAACGAGCATGAATTACAAATGCATAAACCATGATACTTATTAATGCCCATGTTTCTTTAGGATCCCAGCCCCAATAACGCCCCCAACTTTCGTTTGCCCATTGTCCTCCAAGGAAATTTCCTATGGTTAGCATTATTAACCCAATTGTTAATGCCATTTCGTTTATATAGGTTATTTCTTGAATATTTAAATTCATTTTTTCTTTATTTTTTTCATTGGTAAAAAAGATAAGAACTAACGAAACAAAACCTAAAATCATACCTAATGCAAATGGTCCGTAACTAGCTACAATAACAGCAACATGAATCATTAGCCAATACGAATTAAGAACTGGTTGCAAGTTTGCAATTTCTGGATCAATCCAATTAGCATAAGCCGCTGCTAAAATCATCGCGGATACAAATGCAGCAGAAGCTACGGTTAGCTTAGATTTTATATCGAAAGCCAAACCGAAAAACATAGTTGCCCAAGCTACATAAACGATCGCTTCATAGGCATTACTCCATGGTGCATGACCAGAAATATACCATCTAGCAATTAGTGTAGCAGTATGTAAAACAAATAGTAAGGCAATAATGGCATGCATCGAATTGACTAAAAATGTAATTGTTTTAGATTCTTTAAAAATTTGCAAAATAGTAAAAAACAACATTAATATTGCAGCTGTAATATACCAATAGGGTAATTTTTGGAGAAGATCATATTTATTATATAAAATCTCTGATGAAACTTTTTTATCTGTTGGTATGACCTTGCTGCCGTATTTTTTTTGAAACTTCTTAATCCCATCAAGATAGAAGTCTGATTCTTTGTAGTTGTTTTTTAAAGTAGCGTTTTCTAACGACATTAAATAAATAGGTAAGATTTGTTTAGTAAAGGTCGAATCCATTCCTTTTAATCCTACATGATTGAGTTCCGCATACGATGCCCATTTATTGTTTTTGTCATTAGGAATCGGAAATATTTTAAGAATACTTCCAGACAATGCAGAATTCATTAGATTTACTTTTTTGTCGGTTTCTATAAAATCTTTTTCAAATTGATTAGGATTTGCTGCCTTGTATGCATCATCTAAATACGGTGATAATTTATAATTCCCTTTTTCGTCGAAAAAATTAATAAATTTTGCAAATTCTTGACTTTTATTAATTCCAATAATTTTACGAATGCTATCATTCTTTTTAGTAATATAAATTAAGGGAACTTCATACCAAACTTGAGCAAATTGTGTCATCGATAAGAATACTTGGTCGGAATTCATTTCTTTGTAAGTATCGGAATGGCTTACTTTTCTTAGTAATTCTGACGAAAAGGTATTTATAGGTTTCATTCTTCCACCTATGTCTTGAATAATTAATCTCCCAAATTTTTCGGCATGAACTTCACTAACTTTATATTTTACTAGTAAAGAATCTATTTGTTTTTCGGTTGGCATTTTAGCCTGATGATTTTGTGCAAAACCACTTAAACCAAATAATAAAAATAGAATGGTAAGATTTGCTTTTTTACTTTTCACAATTTCTAATTTTCGCTTTATATCGGCAAAACGAGAATGTTTAGTAAACATAATAGCCATCATAGAAAAAAACAACATAAAATAACCAATATATGTAATCCAAGTTCCCCAAAAATCATGACTTACAGAAAGAACAGTTCCTTTCTCATCTGGATCGAATGAAGATTGAAAAAAACGATAACCTTTGTAATCTAAAACATGATTCATAAAAATTTTATAATCAAAATCCTTTGAATCATCTTGTACTGTAACTTTACTTTCAAACGAAGAGAAACTTTTTTCGGTTCCTGGGTATTTTTGAGCTGCAAAATCATTTAATTTTATTTTGAATGGTAATTCGTATGATTTGCTTCCAAAGGATATTGTGTAATCTAAATTTCCAATTTTTACAGCTTTTGGTTCTCCCATTTTTCCTTTAGAACCTACAAGAGTAACTTCTCTTTCTTGTCCTTCCGATTTTATTGTTAAAACCAGTGCATCATCTTCTTCTTTTGCTTTATAATTATTACTAGATTCGTAACCTATTATTCCTGTTTTTGCAGGCTCAGGAAAAACAAATTGTGCGCCACCTACATTATATAAAGAACGCATCATTAGCGGTTCGGTAGCGTCTTTAGTTACTCTTCCCTGTAGTTTGTCTGCCATTCGCATAAACTGACCTTCAAAAGGAGTGCTTATTGTATATGCTTCCCAAGTTGTATTGATATTGATAGCTCCTTTTGTGTATTTGTTTAAAGCAAAAAGTATATTATTGATATTTTGTACTTCACCTGATTTTAAGAAATGTTCGTTACGTTTTCCGCCTCCAGATTCGACCATTTTAAAATATAAAACACCATTTTTGTCTTCTTTTATAGTTTGTTTTGCACCCATAATAAAGTTTTTTAACTCTATTGTAAAAGGTGTTTTGTCAAAAGTTTCATTTAAAGAAAAATTATTGCTTGTTGCTTGCGAAAATAAAACGGGTTCTTCAAAAGTGCGACGTTTCATTTCGCCTTTGTATTGTCCATCTACATTAATTGATAAGAATGTTTTATCAGAATAAAAATGATTTTCTGAAGCGCCTTCTCGAATAGGCATCATTCCTTCGTAGCTAATATAACGGGTAATTCCAGCTCCTATAATAATAAAAACAAATGACAAATGAAGTAACAAGGTTGCCCATTTTTCTTTTTTTAATAACTGATAACGCTTTATATTTCCAACAAAGTTTATCATAAAAACCAGCATTATTCCTTCAAACCACCAAGAATTATATATTAAAATTCTTGCAGTTGTTGTATTGTATTTACTTTCTATAAATGTTCCTGTAGCCATTGCAATTGCAAAACCTAGAAACAATATAGCCATTAATCTTGTTGAAAATAGTACTGATTTTAATTTTTCCATAATGAATTTTGGAGTCGTTTTTTATAAAGTGATACAAAAATACTCAAAAATGTTTGTTTGGTATTTATTCTAATCTTTATTTAACACGTTTTAATGAAATTTTAATTTTAGAATTATGTAGAATGTAAATTGTTAAAAAAGTAAAATCAAAAGTGTTGTTACCAATAAGTGTTTAATTTATTTGTAGAAAATTTAAATAAAGTAGAATTCATAGATTAGAGATTTTCTTATATCAAATCAAATTTAGCGGCCATTTTTATTAACAATGCAGTGTTGCTTGCATCTAGTTTTAGCATAAGGTTTTGTCTGTGCGTGCTAACAGTTGTAGTACTAATAAAAAGTTTATCGGCAATTTGCTGATTGGTAAGACCTTCGGCTATTTCTATTAAAACTTCTTTTTCTCTTCGTGTAATAATGGGGGTTTGGTCGTATTTTGATGTATTTTGCTTTTGATAATCAACATTAAAAAACATATTGCCGCTAGAAACGGTATCAATGGCTTGAAATATTTCTTCTTTAGAGGAGTTTTTTAATAAATAGCCACTTGCCCCATTTTCTATCATTTTAGAGACATAACTTCGGTCATTAAAAGTGCTTAAAGCCAAACATTGAATTTTCGGAAATTCACTTTTTATTTTTTTACATAACTCAATACCGCTAATATCTGGTAAATTAATATCCAGAAAAGCAATATCTACCTCGTTTTTTTTGATAAAAGCGATGGCTTCAAAAGCATTCTGAGCAGATCCAATAACGATAATATCTTCTTTTTGAGATAACAAAGCTTTAAATCCTTCAATTACCATAGGATGATCATCTACTATAAAAATTTTGTGTTTCATTTTATGCAAGTTCAAATTCGATATGAGTAGATGTTCCCTTTTTATCTGACTGAACATCCATTTTTCCTTTTAAATAATCTACTCGATGTTGGATATTTGCTAAACCAATTCCTTCTTTTTTCACTAAATTTATATTAAAACCTTTTCCATTGTCTTCAACAGTTAATGAAATAGTATTGTTATTTCTGGAAAGTTGAATATGTGATTGACTTGCATTAGCATGTTTTAAGGTATTGTTGAGTAATTCTTGGACAATTCTATAGATGACAATTTCAACCGTTTGATCTAATCGATTTTCTAAACCAAAACTTTGAAAAGCAACATTTAATCCCGAATTTTCAGAAATCGAATCACAATAATTTTGAAGTGTTTCATTTAGTCCAAATTTCAATAATGCTTCAGGCATCATGTTATGAGCCACACGACGCATTTCGCTTATCGCATTGTCCAATTGTGTTATACTTTTAGTAAATGTTAAAGCATTTTCTTCAGATAATATTACGTTTCCTTTCATAGTATTTAGTTGAAATTTTACTCCCGATAGCATTCCACCCAAACCATCATGCAAATCGCGAGCTAATCTGGTTCGTTCAGCTTCTTCCCCTTGAATCACATTTTGTGCTGCATCTATTTGTTTTTCATCTTCTAATTTACTAATATGTTGTAACTGTATGGTTTGTTTGGCTTTATAATTTCGATAGCCTAAAAAAGCTATAACAAGAAACCCTAAAAGAGTTCCCATAAGTGCATAGTTGAATATTTTTTTTTGTTTTATTGTAGCTTTCTGCAATGTTATTTGAGTATCTTTTTTTTCCGATTGATATTTTGCTTCTCGTTCAGAAAATTGATCTGTACTTTCACTGACTAATATGGTGTCATTTAATTTAGAATATTTCTCAAAAAACTCGTAAGCAATTTTATATTTTTTAGTTTCATAAAAAAATTGACGCATGACATCAAAATAATTTCTTTTTTCTGTAGGATCATTACTTTGCAAATAATAATTGCTACAATCATTAAAATATTTATCTGCTTGAAGATATTGTTTTTCTTTCATAGCAATTCTACCCAATTGCCATAAAGAGTTTGCAATTCCATCTTTAATTTTTATTTCTGTAGCCGTATTTAGGCTTTTTTGTGCAAAAACTTTAGAAGAATCTATTTTATTTAACTCAAAATATTCTAAAGCAATATTGTAGTAATAGCCTTGAATATAGGTTTTTGGAATTTTACTTTTTTCCAATTCGGGTAAGTATTTTAGTCTTATCTTAAGTGCTTTTTTAGTATTTCCGTTTTCAAAATAATTATCGGCTTTTTGTTGTGTGTAAAAAGCAATAATTGTCTTATTTTTATAATTATTAGCAATAGCTAAAGCTTTATCAATATACTCATCTGCTTTAGGTAAATTTTTTATAGTATTAAAAACAGCACTCATATTATAATATAGGTCTGATTTTCTTTTGTCTAAGATCTTATTAGTAAGAGTTTTATCTTCAAAAATTTTTGGATCATCAAAAATATCTTGTGTTTTTAAAAAATAGTCAATGCATTTTTCATATTCTCCATTCCAGTATTTTACATTTCCCATATTAAAATAAGCCCCTGCAATATAATACAGATGATTGTTCTTTTTTGCTGCATTTAATGAAGCTTTATAACATTCAAAAGCCTTGTCTTTATAATCAAAACTACTGTGCCAAAGTCCTAAAAGTCTGTAGCTATTTGCTATGGCATCATTATTTTTAATAGATATACTCTTTGTTAATGCTTCTGTGATCAATTTTTTTGAGAGTAAACTGTCTACTTCCCTTATTTCATAACCTAAATAACTCAATTGTCTTATTTGAGATGTATCTGTTGGGAGTTTATGAATTTGAGTAATAATTTGTTTCAAGCTATCTGATTTTTTTTGCTGCGCGAAAACCATAAGTTGTAAAAAAAGTATTCCAGTTATAAGTAATGATTTCCTCATCTAATAATCAATTGATTTTTAATTTTATAAAATATTTTTATTCAAAAATAGAATTCTAATTAGCAAAGTAACTCAAAGATTAACATCTCTTTATCCTATAAAAGTAGGATATTTAAAATCATTACTTTATAGGAATTCTAGTTTTTTGTTTTAAAATAATTTTACATAATGTTAAAACAATAAAAAAACAGAACTATGAAAAAATTAAATGTATTACTAGCTATTAGTCTTATTGGCTTTGCTTTTTCTTGTACTCCAAACGAAGAACCCTTACCGGTTTCAAATGTATTAACAGTAACAACTACAACACCTACAGGAATTACAGATGTTCAAGTCACATTAGGAGGAGATGTAACAAACGATGGGGGAAGCGTGGTTACAGATAGAGGTGTTTGTATAAGTCTTACCGTAAATCCAACTGTAGACGATCCTACAAATGATGATGTGTTACAAATAGGTACAGGAAATGGGGTTTTCTCTGATACTTTTACTGGCTTTCCTGCGAGTACAACTATTCACGTTAGAGCTTATGCAAAAAATAGTACAGAGACTGTTTATGGGGAAGATAAAGTCTTTACTACTTTAGCAAGTGCTGGATGTCCAATTATAAATGTAACAGGAAATATTACATCGCCAACAACTTGGACTACTGGAAACGTTTATGTAATTGCGGGTACCATAACCGTTACTTCGGTACTAACAATTGAACCAGGAGTAATTATAAAATTAAGTAGTGCTGGAAATATTGATGTAAATAATGGCGGAAAAATTTTAGCTAATGGTACTTCAACAAATAGAGTTGTATTTACATCTATTGCAGATGATACCTATTGCGGAGATACAAATGGAGATGGAACAGCAACGACTCCTCAAAAAGGAGATTGGCTTAATCTTTACTTAAATGGAGGAACGGGACATATTTTTAATTATTGTGATTTTCTTTATGCAGGTACAAATGATGGTGGTTATCGTGCTGCGGTAATAGTATCTGTTGCTGGATCATCGTTTACTTTTGATAATTGTAGTTTTGCTCATACAGCAAACGGAACTAATTTTACTAGTGGTTTTGCTTTTTATGCAGGATCATATATGAGCAATCCAAGCATTTCTATTTTTACAAACAATGTGTTTTATGATAATTATTATCCAATTTATTTGAGTGCTACTTATTCAATAAATCCTAATAATTCCTATAGTAATCCTGCAAATCCATCACAAAAAAATGCAAGAAACTGTATTTGGATGTATCCTGATGCTGGAAATAATATAGCAGTTACAATAGATGAAACAGAAGTTCCTTATGTTATGGATGGTTATTTGCAAAAAAGTACTGGTTCTATAACTATTGGTGCTGGTGTTGTAATGAAATTCCCTACAGGAAATACTTATGGACTAAATGTAGGTTCTCTATCCTTAAACCCATCCGCTTTCTTAACTTCTATTAAAGATGATGCTCATGGCGGAGACACTAATGGAGATGGATCTGCGACAGCTCCTGCAAATAATGATTGGTACGGATATTGGAACTGGACAAACTCTGTTTGGATCCACGGTGCAAATATTTTATATGCTGCAAATTAAAGTTTGTTTGATTTAGTTGTTTTCTAATCGTCTCGTTAAATAGATAACGAGACGATTTTTTAAAAATGAATCAAATAATAAATAATATGATTTTAGATTGCCCCATGCTACTATTATCAATAAATTAAAAAATAGTCGTTATGAAAAGATTTTATACACTCATTATTTTGGCTTTAAGCTATAATTCTTTTGCACAAGTAGGAATAAATACTATAACACCAACATCTATGCTAGATGTAAACGGTCAGGTTACGATTGATCAAAAAAATTTCGGAGGTTATGGCGGTTTACTTATAAAAGGGAATGCTCCGGGAAGTAATTATCCTAATATTTGTTTTTCTACGACAAATACATCAGGAAACGATATTATTTCTAGCTATATAGGAGGGAGCATAAACAGTAACACAGCTGGTTTTGAAGCTATGGATTTAGTTTTTCTAACATCACAAAATGGTTTAGGAAGTCTATCGGAAAGAATGAGGATAAAAGACAATGGTTATATTGGAATTGGGAATCCGAATCCATCACAAAAATTGGATATAACAGGTAAAATAAAAATCACCGATGGAACTGAAGGAATTGGCAAAGTACTTGTAAGTGATGCAACAGGTGTAGCTTCTTGGGTGACAACTAATTCCATCAAATCTGCAGTAACTGGAGTTTTTGCTGGAGGAGGAGCTAATTTTGGGAATGGGACTCCAATAGGAGGTCAATCGGCAATGACATACTGTAATGCTTATATCGATTTGCCTGTTGGGAAATGGATGGTTTTTGGTACTTATTTACTAGCAGGATCTACTATTTTGACAAGCGGACAAAGTGCTTTTATTAGAACTTCTCTTTATTTGAGTAATACTGTTGTAGGATCAAACCCTTATATCCTGTCAGGTGGGTTGATATCAGGAATTTTAGCGGGTCCAACAGAATTTGGAATCGCAAATGGACAAACAATTATAAACAATACTTCTGGAGGAGTAATAAGGTTTTACTTGTGGGCAAATATCACAAAATATGGAACTACTCCAGCAACTTTTGGTATGTCTGGGGTAGGAAGTTCATTTTGGTCTGAAAATCAATTGACCGCAATTCCTATGAATTAATATTTTTGTCATTTACAATAAGGAAAGACTTAATAAACTTGTTAAGTCTTTCCTTATTGTGGATAAAAATGCATTGCGTAAAATTAGATTTTAAAAGAACTTATTAAATGGCTAGAATTACAAAATAAATATAAAAAATAGTACATTTGTTGCTCATTATAAATATACAATATGCAACATATTATCGATCGCTTTATAAGCTATGTAACTATAGATACGGAGTCTGATCCTAACTCAGAAACTACACCAAGTACTGCAAAACAATGGGATTTAGCTAACAAATTAGTTGAAGAACTAAAAGCTATTGGTATGCAAGACGTTACTATAGATGATAAATCATACATTATGGCAACTTTGCCTAGTAACGTTTCTCACGAAGTTCCTACTATTGGCTTTGTTTCTCATTTTGACACCACTCCAGATTTTACAGGAAAAGATGTAAAACCTCAAATTGTAAAAAATTATGATGGTAATGATATTGTATTAAATGCAGAAAAAAATATAGTACTTTCTCCTAAATATTTTAAAGATTTATTGCTTTACAAAGGGCAAACATTAATCACAACCGATGGTACAACATTACTCGGTGCCGATGATAAAGCGGGAATTACAGAAATTGTTTCGGCAATGGAGTTTCTTATTAAAAACCCAGAAATTAAACACGGAAAAATTCGTGTAGGTTTTACACCCGATGAAGAAATAGGTCGTGGCGCACATCATTTCGATGTAGAAAAATTTGCTTGCGACTGGGCTTATACTATGGACGGAAGTCAGATTGGAGAATTAGAATATGAAAATTTTAATGCTGCTGGTGCTAAAATAACTTTCAAAGGAAAAAGTGTACATCCTGGTTATGCGAAAGGAAAAATGATAAATTCTATGCTATTGGCTAACGAATTTATTAATGAGTTACCAAAAGATGAAATTCCTCAAGAAACAAAAGGTTACGAAGGGTTTTTCCATGTAACACAACTTTCAGGTAGTATTGAGGAAACGCATTTAGAACTCATTATTCGTGACCACGATGCAAGAAAATTTAAAAAGAGAAAAGAACTTATTCATACTATCACAAAAAAAATGAATAAGAAATATGCCAAACAATTTGGTGAAGATATTGTGATTACTGATGTAAAAGATCAATATTACAATATGAAAGAAAAAGTTGTTCCCGTATTTCATATTATAGATATTGCCGAAAAAGCCATGAAAAATTTAGGTATTAAACCACTTATAAAACCTATTCGTGGCGGAACAGATGGTTGCCAGTTATCATACAAAGGATTACCATGTCCTAATATTTTTGCTGGAGGACACAATTTTCACGGAAAATATGAATATGTTCCTGTAGAAAGCATACAAAAAGCAATTGATGTCATTGTTCAAATTGCTCAAATTACTGCTTCGGGAGATTATAAAAAGACTGAAAAAAAATAATTTCCTACAATCATACATTTTACATAAAACAAATCCTTTCAGAATTTTAACTCTGAAAGGATTTTTGTTTTTAAATACTAGCTATGATTTTAATTTCTTCAATAATTTGTATAGCTAATTTATCAGCTTCTTGTTGTGTGGCTGCTTCGGTATAAATACGGATAATAGGCTCTGTGTTCGATTTTCGTAAATGCACCCAGTTTTCTGCAAAATCTATTTTCACACCATCAATAGTGGTAATGTTTTCATTTTTATATTTTTCAGTCATGGCTTTTAGAATCGCATCAACATCTATTTGAGGTGTCAATTCTATTTTATTTTTACTCATGTAATATTGGGGATAACTCGCACGCAATTCGGCAACAGTTTTTTCTTGATTGGCTAAATAAGTTAAGAACAAAGCGACTCCAACCAAACTATCACGTCCGTAATGTAATTCTGGATAAATGATGCCTCCATTTCCTTCGCCTCCAATAATAGCGTTCGTTTTTTTCATTAACTCCACGACATTAACTTCTCCTACAGCGCTAGCTTGGTAATTTCCGTTGTGTTTGTTTGTAATGTCACGCAAAGCACGAGAAGAAGACATATTAGATACTGTATTTCCTGGAGTTTTACTTAAAACATAATCGGCACAAGCTACAAGCGTATATTCTTCACCAAACATTTCTCCATCATTTGAAATAAAAGCTAATCTATCAACATCTGGATCTACAACAATTCCAAAATCGGCTTTTTCTTCGAGAACCAATTTGCAAATATCACCTAGATGTTCTTTTAAAGGTTCTGGATTGTGTGGGAAATCTCCGTTTGGTGTACAATATAATTTCACCACTTCAACCCCCATTTGCTCTAACAAATTAGGGATAATAATTCCTCCCGAAGAATTTACAGCATCAACTACTACTTTGTATTTTCTTTTAGCAACTGCCTCGGCATCAACTAAAGGTAAATTTAATACTTCATCAATATGAATATCCATATAAGAATCGTTAACGGTAATTTCTCCTAGAGTATCTACATCCGAGAAATTGAAAGCTTCAGCGTCTGCTATTTCTAGAATTTTTGCACCATCGTCACCGCTCAAAAATTCACCTTTGGCATTTAATAATTTTAATGCATTCCACTGTTTGGGATTATGAGAAGCAGTAAGAATTATTCCGCCATCAGCATTTTCTAAGGGAACGGCAATTTCAACAGTTGGAGTGGTAGAAAGGCCTAAATCGATTACATCAATTCCCAAACCTAATAATGTGTTCATAACTAAATTATGAATCATTGGTCCAGAAATTCTAGCATCGCGACCTATAACAACTTTTAGTTTGTCTTTATTACTATTTTGTTTTAGAAAAGTTCCGTAAGCCGAAGCAAATTTTACAGCATCAACTGGGGTCAAATTGTCTCCAACTTTCCCTCCAATAGTTCCACGAATACCTGATATTGATTTTATTAAAGTCATTTTTTTTAATTATAAATTTTAAATTCACACAAATATAAAAAGGTTATAAGTCACAAAGTTACTAAGTCACAAAGTTTTTTTTATATATTTACAAAAACCTTTGCAACTTAGATTCTTAGAACCTTAGCGCTACAGAAATGAACTACCTAGCCCATATTTTTCTCTCAGGAAATAACGATTTATTGAAAATCGGCAATTTTATGGCCGATGGTATTCGTGGAAATGATTATCTGCATTTTCCTGAAGAGGTAAAAAATGGGATTATTTTGCATCGTCATATAGATACTTTTACCGATGCACATCCAATTTATAGAAAAAGCAAACACCGTTTGCACGAAAAGTACGGACATTATGCGGGAGTAATTATGGATATTTTATACGACCATTTTTTAGCAAAAAACTGGAGCGTGTATTCTGATGAAAAGCTTGAGGATTATGCAGCTAATTTTTATAAGTTATTAGAAAATAATTATAATATTCTTTCAGAAAAGGCTAAAGAAATTTTGCCATATATGACAGAAAGAAACTGGTTAGTTAGTTATGCTACAATTCCAGGAATTGAGATAATTTTATTTCAGATGGATTATCGAACAAAGCATAGAGTAAACATGCAAGAAGCAGTTATTGAATTACAAGAATTTTATTTAGAATTTGAAGAAGAATTTACTTTGTTTTTTGAAGAATTACGAGCGTTTTGTTTAGAAAAAATAAGTTTTACATAAATTAAGATACTATTACATGGAATTAGTTTTTGCTTCAAACAACAAAAATAAAATACAGGAAATACAAAGTATGCTTCCTGAAAGCATCAAAATCTTAAGTCTTTCAGATATTGGTTGTCATGAAGATATTCCCGAAACCGCAGATACTATTGAAGGCAATGCTATTTTAAAAGCCAATTACGTAACTAAAAAATATGGTTACGATTGTTTTGCTGACGATACTGGACTTGAAGTAGAAATGCTAAATGGAGAACCTGGTGTTTTCTCCGCTCGTTATGCTGGCGAGCAGCGTAATGACAACGATAATATGGATAAGTTGTTATTTGAATTAGAAAATAAACCCAATAGAAACGCCCAATTCAAAACGGTTATTTGTTTGAATATTAATGGAGAACAACATCTATTTACCGGGATTGTCAAAGGAAAAATTACCAAAGAGAAGCTTGGAAATCAAGGTTTTGGCTATGATCCCATCTTTCAGCCTGAAGGTTATCAACATACGTTTGCGCAGATTTCACTCAAAGAAAAAGCAAATATAAGTCATCGTGGTATGGCTACAAGGCAACTTATTACTTTCTTTAAAAAGTAACGTATTGATTTTCAATTGTTAATAAATTTTTAATTATCGATTTAACATTAGTTTATTTCGTTTATTCGACGTACTTTTGCACCGAATTTAAAAATAAATAATGAACAAATTTGAACAATTAGGATTGAGCGAATCGCTACAACGTGCGATTATCGATCTAGGATTTGAGAATCCGACCGAAGTACAGGAGAAAGCGATTCCCCTATTATTGGAACAAGACACAGATTTAGTTGCGTTGGCTCAGACAGGGACAGGGAAAACGGCAGCTTTTGGTTTTCCAGTCATTCAAAAAATTGATGCCAACAATAGAAATACTCAGGCGTTAATTTTATCACCTACTCGCGAACTATGTTTGCAGATTACAAACGAACTTAAAAACTACTCAAAATACGAAAAAGGTATTAACGTAGTAGCGGTTTATGGTGGTGCAAGTATCACAGAACAAGCAAGAGACATCAAAAGAGGTGCTCAAATCATTGTGGCTACTCCAGGGAGAATGCAAGACATGATTAACAGAAGATTAGTTGATATTTCTCAAATAAACTACTGTATTCTTGACGAGGCTGATGAAATGTTGAATATGGGTTTCTATGAAGATATCGTAAATATCTTATCTACAACACCAGACGAGAAAAACACTTGGTTGTTTTCTGCAACAATGCCTGCTGAGGTAGCTAGAATTGGAAAACAATTCATGACCGATCCAATAGAAATTACTGTAGGAGCTAAAAACTCAGGTTCTGCAACTGTTTCTCACGAATTTTACTTAGTAAATGCACGTGATCGTTACGAAGCTTTGAAACGTTTAGCCGATGCTAATCCAGACATTTTTTCGGTAGTTTTTTGTAGAACAAAACGTGATACACAAGCTGTGGCTGAAAAATTAGTCGAAGATGGTTATAGTGCTGCTGCTTTGCACGGAGATTTATCTCAAGCGCAACGTGATGGTGTTATGAAAGCTTTCCGTGGTAGACAAATCCAAATGCTTGTAGCGACTGATGTTGCTGCTCGTGGAATCGATGTTGATAATATTACTCACGTAGTAAATTACCAATTGCCAGACGAAATAGAGACCTATAATCACCGTTCTGGTCGTACTGGACGTGCTGGAAAACTAGGGACTTCTATAGTTATTGTAACTAAAAGTGAAATTCGAAAAATTTCTTCTATCGAAAGAATTATCAAGCAAAAGTTTGAAGAAAAAACAATTCCTTCTGGAATAGAAATCTGTGAGATTCAACTTTTACACTTAGCTACAAAAATTAAAGATACTGAAGTTGATCACGAAATTGACAACTATTTACCAGCTATCAATAGCGTTTTAGAAGATTTATCGAAAGAAGAGCTAATCAAGAAAATGGTATCGGTAGAATTTAACCGTTTTATCAATTACTATAAGAAAAACAGAGATATCTCTAATCAATCTTCAGGATCAGATAGACGTGAACGTGATGATAGAGACGGTGCTCCAAGAGAAAATAATAACAATGGCGCAACGCGTTATTTTGTAAATATTGGTTCTAGAGACGATTTCGATTGGATGCAACTAAAAGATTTCTTAAAAGAAACGTTAGACTTAGGTCGTGATGATGTATTTAAAGTAGATGTAAAAGAAGGTTTTTCTTTCTTTAATACAGATGCAGAACATACTGATAAAGTAATGGAAGTTCTTAACGGATTCGACCTTAACGGAAGAAGAATAAATGTTGAGATTTCTAAAAATGACGGTGGTTCAAGTTCTGGACGTCGTGATCACAACGGAAGAAGTTCTGGTGGCGGAAGAAGTTCTGGCGGCGGAGGTTTTAGAGGAGAAAGAAGTTCAGCACCAAGATCTGGTGGTGGCGGTGGTGCTTTTGGACCAAGAAGCGAATCAAGAAGTTCTGCTCCAAGAGGAGAAGGCGGATTTAGCAGAGGGTCAGCTCCAAGAGAAGGTGGTTTTGGAAGAAGCTCAGACAGAAGTGAATCTTCAGACAGAGCACCAAGAAACGAAAGACGTTCAGGTTTTACACCACGTCCTTCTGAATCAAGTTCTGACAGACCTAAAAGACCAAGAAGAAGCTAATAAGTCATAAAGACAAAATCTAAAAAGCCTTGAAAATTAATTTTTTCAAGGCTTTTTTAATGTAAATAAATTAGGTTTTTCTCATAAAAAAAGGTGTAATGAAATACTTCATTACACCTTTTTAATTATCTAAATAGAGAAACTATTTTTTGTTTAATGCTTCACTCATTTCGTTAGAAATTGCTGAACGCTCCATTTTTAATTTTCCCGACATTGTTTCAATAATAACTGTCTTTTCAGATAGTTCCGCTACTTTTCCGTGTAAACCACTTTTTGTAACTATTTTGTCACCTACTTTTAGTGACGCTTCAAATTCTCTTTCTTTTTTTGCTTTAGTTTGTTGAGGTCTAATCATAAAAAAATAGATTACAACAAACATTAAAAGAAAGGGTAAAAATTGTGTTAATTGTGCCATGATAAATTATTTAGTTTTTAGCAGGAATTCCTCCCGTTTTTGGATTAATATTTGCTTTGAAATTGATTATTTCACTTCCAATTTCGGTATTTGTTCTGAGTGTTACTGTTTTTTGTTGTAAGCCCATTTTTCCATCAGAGTTAAAGCTAATTTTTACTTCTCCACTTTCTCCATTTTTTATAGGAGTTTTTGTCCACTCAGGAACAGTACATCCGCAACTAGCATGAGCGTCTAAAATTACTAAATCGGTTTTCCCTGTATTTTTGAACTTAAAAACATGAGAAACTTTATCTCCTTGTGTAATATCTCCAAAATCGAAATCTGAATTTTCAATTTCAATTTTCGGATATTCTCCAGGTTTCATAACTTTCTTTGGTCCAAGATCCATTTGGTCTGATTGATCTTGTGCTACAACCATATTATTACTATCAACAACAATTGAGCTATTTTGGTCATTTTTTTTACAAGATACAGTCGCTAATAATGATGCAACTACAATAAATGTCATTATATTTCTAATCATAAATTTATTATTTTACATTAAACCTCTTCCAGTTTTTTTCAACTTACCGTTGGCTTCAAATTCTTTTACTAAGTTGTCTAAAATTCCATTTATAAAAATACTGCTTTTTGGAGTAGAATATTCTTTCGCCAGCTCAAGATACTCATTAATCGTAACTTTTACAGGAATAGATGGAAATTTTAGAAACTCACAAATAGCCATTTTTAAGACAATAGTATCTATTTCGGCAATACGATCTGCTTCCCAATTGGGTGTTTTTTCTGCAAATTCTTTTGCTAGCTCTTTATCATTAAGAACTACTTTTCTAAATAAGTTTCCTACAAATTCCTTATCTTCTGTATCGTTATATAATTTTGGTACAAAGAAATTACCATTTTCAGTATTTTGAATGGCTTTTAATTGTTTTAGAATCAAAGTATTTACTAACGGAATATCATCTATCCAAGTTAGTTTGTGGTCTTCTAAATATTCGTATAATTTAATATTTGGTGCGATAATTTCGGCAAAAACTGAAGCAATAAAATTTCTATCTTCCTCGAAATTAGATTTTGTATTACTCATATAATCTTCATACAAAGCACTCTGTTTGATGGCTTGTAGTAAAATTAAAATATAGTCATCGTTAAGTTTCCAGTTGTTTATTTTTCTGTCTTCTAGTGCGTTAACTAATGATTTATTCTCGGTTAGAATAGTAAGTACTTTGTTGTTTACAAACTTTAAATTTGGATTTTTTTCCTCTTTAGTAACTAAGTGTTTGTTGCGAGAAATTTCTATCAAATTGTCTTCTTTAGATTGGATTTCGACCAATGTTGACACCATTATTAGGTACAAATCTTGTACGTTTTCGATACTTTGAAATAAGAATTTTTCTTCTTTTTCCAAATTATCTGATTGTGTTTGACGCATAGAATATAGCGTCTGCATTACTTTAACTCGGATATGTCGTCTGTTTAACACTTTGCAAGAACATTTAAAAATTAGTAGAGCGAAAGAAAATCTTTCGCTCTACAAAAGTACAATTTATTTTTAAAAATTTTTAGACAAAATGATATTTTAGAATCACGAAGTCTAATAATCTAACTAATCTATTTATTGATTTCTTTTTTTCTTAAATCGATACGATTTTGTGCAATTCTCATTGCAGCTTGATGCGTTGTGATTTTATTTGCATCAGCATAATCAAAAATCTCCAATGTTGTGTTATAGATATTTTCGGTTCTACGCATAGATTCTGCCATATCATAACCTACAATTTCAGCATAAACATTAATGATTCCACCAGCATTAATCAAGAAATCAGGCGCATAAACAATTCCTTTTTCTTGTAATATTGCTCCGTGAGTATTTTCGTTTGCTAACTGATTGTTAGCAGCTCCAGCAATAACTTTTGCTTTTATTTTATGAATTGTATCGTCGTTTATAGTTGCTCCAAGTGCACAAGGCGCATAAATATCGACATCAGCTCCGTATAAATCGTCTCCAGTATAAATTTTTGCTCCGTATTTATTACCTATTTCTTCTAATCTTCCTTGGTTTATATCTGAAATGATAACTTTTGCACCTTCTTTTGTTAAGTAATCTACAAGAGTTTCACCTACGTGACCAATTCCTTGGACTAAAACTTTTTTGCCTTCTAAAGCATCTGAACCAAATTTATATTTAGCAGCTGCTTTCATTCCCATATAAACTCCGTAAGCAGTTACAGGCGATGGGTTTCCAGAACCTCCTTTTTCGATAGATACACCAGTTACATGAGGTGTTTGTAAACGAATTAAATCCATGTCTCCAGTAGTTGTTCCTACATCTTCAGCAGTAATATATTTTCCGCTTAATGAGTTAACATATTGACCAAATTTAGCAATCATTTCTGGAGTTTTATCTATTTTAGAATCCCCAATAATTACTGCTTTACCTCCACCAAGGTTTAATCCTGTAATGGCAGATTTGAAAGTCATCCCGCGTGACAAACGCAAAACATCGTTTAGTGCTTCCCATTCGTTAGCGTATTTCCACATTCTAGTACCACCAAGTGCAGGTCCTAAAACTGTGTTGTGTATGCCAATTATTGCTTTCAAACCAGTATCTTTGTCATTGCAAAAAACAATTTGTTCGTGGTTATCGAAAGACAATTGTCCAAAAACTGGATCAATTTTATGAAGTTCGCTAGCTTTTACAGATTCTGTAATCATAATGAATATTTTTTAGAGTATGCCTTTTTAAAAGGTTCGTGCAAAATTACGGATTAAATTCAAAAATTCATAAAACTAAACCTTATTTTTAACAAAAAATTATTGAATTCATAATTACATAATAATCAGAAATTTAGACAATTAACGCTTTTTATTAAAAAAAATAGAATTTACTACAAATTATCCTCATAAAATGAAAGAACTACGCTATTTAAACCCCTATTTTTTAAAATATAAATACCATTTTTCGTTGGGAATATTATTTACTATTGCGGCAAGAATATTTTCGTTATTTACGCCAAAGTTAATAGGAAGTTCCATAACTGCAATTGAGGAATATTTAAAATTGACTGAGTCAAATCCTATTGTTATTAGAGAAATTTTATTTAAAAATATTTTATTGATATTAGGAACTACCATATTAGCAGCAATATTAACTTTTTTTATGCGTCAGATGCTTATCGTTATGTCTAGGCATATTGAATTTGATTTAAAAAACGAGATTTTTAAGCAATACGAGTATTTAACACAAAATTTTTACAAGCAAAATAGAACAGGAGATTTGATGAATCGCATTAGTGAAGATGTGAGTCGTGTAAGAATGTATGTTGGCCCGGCAGTTATGTATACTATAAATACCGTTATTAGCTTTACAATAATCATTATATATATGTGTCAAATTTCGCCTTTACTTACATTATATACACTTTTACCTTTACCAATTCTTGCTTATTTAATTTTTAGGTTAAGTACCGAAATTAATTCTCGTAGTACCGTTTTCCAAGAAAATTTATCAACCCTATCTAATTTTTCTCAGGAAATGTTTTCTGGAATTCGAGTGATTAAAGCTTATAGTATTGAAGACGTTAAACAAGATGAATTTGATGTTTTATCTATACAAAGTAATGAAAAGAGTATGAAACTGGCTAAAATACAAGCTTTGTTTAGTCCACTTATTCTGCTTCTAATAGGTATTTGTAATCTTCTAGTTGTTTTTTTAGGTGGAATGATGTACATTAATGGAAGTATAAAATCTATTGGGGATATTGCTACGTTTATACTAGATGTAAATATGTTAGTTTGGCCAGTAGCTACATTAGGTTGGGTTTCGTCATTAATACAAGAAGCAGAGGCTTCTCAGAAACGTATTAATGAGTTTTTGAAAATAGAACCCGAGATTAAAAATAATAATTTGACTCCCATGACATTTGATGGAAATATCAGATTTAATAACGTGTCACTTATTTATGAGGATACAAAGATTAAAGCTTTAGATGATATTAGTTTTTCGGTTAATAAAGGAGAAATTTTAGCAATTATAGGGCGAACTGGCTCAGGAAAATCGACCGTTTTATCATTAATAAGCAGATTATATGATCCTACTTCTGGTAATATAACTTTAGATGGTGTTCAACTTACTGAAGCAAACTTAAGAGATTTGCGCAGTAGTATTGGGGTTGTGCCGCAAGATGCTTTTTTATTTTCGGATACGATAAAAAACAACATCAAGTTTGGTAAAGAAAATGCGACCGACGAAGAAGTAATTACTGCAGCAAAAGATGCAGTAGTTCATGATAATATTCTCGATTTTAAGAACCAATACGAAACTATACTTGGCGAACGTGGCATCACGCTTTCTGGCGGACAAAAGCAACGTGTTTCTATTGCTCGAGCGATTATTAGCAATCCGAAAATTTTATTATTAGATGATTGCTTATCGGCCGTAGATACTGAAACCGAAGAAACAATTTTGAATAATCTTGAAGTCATTTGCAAGGAAAAAACAACGATAATTGTGAGTCACAGGGTTTCATCGGCAAAAAATGCAGATAAAATTATTATTATTGATGGAGGAAAAATTGTGCAAGAAGGAACTCATAATCAATTAGTAAACCAAGATGGTTATTATAAAGCTTTATATTTAAAACAAATTGCTGAAAAAGAAATGTTATAATTGTTGTTTTGTTCTGTTTTTTTTTTCACTTTTGATGAAACAAAACAACCAAAAAAAACTAAATAATGAATAGGAATGAAAATGATATGTTAGAAAAAGAAGAAATTTTTTCTAAAGTATTAAGAGCTGGAAGAAGAACTTATTTTTTTGATGTACGCTCTACAAAAGCGGATGATTATTATATTACCATAACAGAAAGTAAAAAATTTACTGAAGAAGATGGTTCTTTTCACTTCAAAAAACATAAAATTTATTTATACAAAGAAGATTTTACTGCTTTCTCAGAAATCCTTGAAGAAATGACTTCTTATGTGTTAAATAACAAAGGAGAAGAAGTAATATCAGAAAGACATCAAAAAGATTTTAAAAAAGAATATGTTTCAGATAAATCAAATGATGAAATACCATCTACAGAAAGTTTTACAGATATAGATTTTGAGGATATTTAAAAGACTAAAAGATTAAAAAAAAATAAATGCACTAACCCTTATTGGTATAGTGCATTTATTTTTTGCCATAGAACATTGTCAAAATCAGATAATGCAAGGTTTATGGCATCTGCAGCATCTCCCATTCTAATGACAACCATTTTCTTACTTGGAACAATATATATCTTTTGATCATTTTTTCCTAATGCCATAAACATATCTGTTGGTCCAGATGGAATAATACTTCCAGGATATTGAAACTGACTTTGAGGCAAGTGATAACTAGATTTCCCATTAAGCCACCACAAATAACCATATGACTGATTTATTGTTTGAGAAGTATTTGTTGCTTCTGTAAAATAGGCTTCGTTTAGAATTTGTTCTGATTCCCATTTTCCCTTGTTAAGCATTAGCAAACCAAAACGTGCCATACTGCGCGTGTTACTCCAATATACTCTTAATCCACTTGAATCATTATACCAAAGATCATTTGTATTCATACCTATTTTGTCTCTCAATTTTGAGTTAAAATAATTATTCCAAGTTTGTCCTGTTGCTTGTGTTACTACATCTTGTAGTTTTACATAGACATTATGATAAGCCCAACGTGTTCCTGCATCTGCATTATATTGTAAGTTTACTGGAGATACGTCGTCACCTAGGGAGTCATCTAAACCAGAATTCATGGATAATAAATTTTTACAGGTAATTAAGTTCTCTTTTGCTAAAGGAGCGCTCGTCCATCCATTTCCTAGATATGTAGAAACCTTATTATTTATGTTTAATAATCCTTCTTGTTGTGCAATTCCAGTTACTGTTGATGTCAAAGTTTTTCCGGCGCTTGCCCAGTACCACAAAGAGCTTTGCGTGTGTCCGTTAAAATAATTTTCCATTACAATACGACCATTTACTAAAATTATAAAAGATTTAGAATTTTTTAAAGCTAAATAATCTAAAAGTGGTTGCACTGCTGTTTGATTCCAATTTAAAGATTGAATTGTTTTTGTATCCCAAGTAGTACTTCCAATAGTTGGATAATACATTGCTTCTGTTGGAGTTGGGGTTACTGGAGTCGGAACAGGCGTAGAATCATCAGAACTACAGCTTACTAATGTAATTATGCTTAACCCTAAAAATAATAATGATCTCATAAGTTTAGTTATTAGTTTTTAAAATTAGACAATCTATTTTCTAAATAGTTTAATTTAGGATTATTTTTTTTTAATAAAAACTAAAAAGTGTAGGCATTTTGTTGTGGTTTACTCATAAATGTCCAAGCTACAATACGGCTATTTTTCTGACCTTGAGCCATATCAATAGTTTTTATTTCTACAGCAGAAACTTTATCTAAAATCTTGTAAATACTTGGTAAGTTTTCTTTTTTAGAAACTAACGTTGTAAACCATAATACTTGCAAAGGATATTTTGCAGATTCATAAATCATTTGAGTAATGAATCCAATTTCCCCACCATCACACCATAATTCGGCATTTTGTCCGCCAAAGTTTAAAACAGGATTTTTTGTTCTAATTTCCTGTAAATTATTTACTTTTCTTATCGATGATTTTGCTGCTTCGAATGCCGAATTATGAAAAGGAGGGTTGCAAATCGTAAAAGCAAATTTATCTTCAGGAAGTATGATGTTTTTGAAAATATATCTAGGTTCTACTTGTAATTGTAAGCTTATAGCATCAATAAGTTTTGGGTTTTGTTCGATTATTTTTTTGCAATTTTGAATGGCATTATTATCAATATCGGTTCCTACAAAACTCCAATTGTAGATCGAATTACCTAGTATTGGATAAATACAATTTGATCCAATTCCTATGTCTAAACCGACTACACTTTCGTTTTCTGGGATTATTCCATTATTTGAATGTGCTAATAAATCTGCTATATAATGTATGTAATCCGCTCTTCCAGGAATAGGTGGGCAAAGATAATTTTTAGGAATATTCCAATTCTGAATACTATAATCTTTTATTAATAATGCATTGTTTAGTGCTTTTACAGCATCAGGATTACTAAAATCGATAGTTTGAGTTTCATATTCGTTTATAAAAACATATTTTTTTAATTCAGTAGATGTTTTTATCAGGTCATTAAAATCGTATCCAAATCTATGTTTATTTCTAGGATGAAGATTTGTTTTTTCGGTAACTATGTTCGCTTTCATATTCTTAATTTCAATTACAAAGATAGTTAAGAATAACTCATATTAGTTTGTAATGCATACAAACCGAACAATAAATATTCACTTAATCATTCTAAATTAAAAAATTAACAATAAATTATATATAGTTACCAAAATTAAAATTGATTTACTTATTAGTTTTGCAAAATAAATAATTTATAAAACTTAAAAAGAAAATAATAATTAAAATACTATTTTTAAAAAAAAATCTAATGAAATTCAATTCTAACAAAACCTTCTCAACTTTCATCTTTTTAGCAGTAATTATATCAATAAGTTGGGGTTCTTGGGGACACAAACATATTTCTCATGCAGCCGTTTTTGCATTACCCGATGAAATGAAATCGTTTTATTACAACCACATCGATTTTATTACCGAAGAATCTGTTGTGCCAGATGTGAGAAAAGCCACTATGAGTGATAAAACTGAAGGTCATAAGCATTACATTGACATTGAAGGTTTTAACAATACTCAAATAGATAGTTTCCCAAAAACCTATGCTGATGCTAAAAATAAATTTACCGAGAAAGTACTCGATGAACAAGGAGTTTTACCCTGGCATATAAATGAAATGATGGAAAAATTAACCAAAGCATTTCAAAATAAGGACAAATCGCAAATTTTATTTCTTTCGGGCGATTTAGCACATTACATTGCTGATGCAAATATGCCGTTACACACATCAAGCAACCACGATGGGCAATTGACTGACCAAAAAGGAATTCATAGTTTTTGGGAATCAAGAATACCTGAATTGTTTGGTGAAAATTATAATTTTAAAGTAGAAAAAGCAGTTTATCTAAAAGACGTTTCAGCAGAAACTTGGGCGATTATAAAAAATAGTCATGAATTAGTCGATCAACTTTTACTTGTTGACAAAAATACAAAAGCAAATTTTGACAAAGATAAATTATACAAAAAAGACGAAAAAGGGGAATTAATTTTAAATAAATACAAGCAAAAAATTCAATCCAATGAATATGCTGAGGCTTTTCATAAAGCGTTAAACGGAATGGTTGAAAGTCAAATGCGCCATTCTATCAAAGACGTTTCAAATTTTTGGTATACGGCTTGGGTTAATGGTGGAAAACCAAATCTTGACGATTTAGATGCTAAAGTGTTAACTAAAAGTAATTCAAACCGATTAAGAAAAGAAAACAAACTTTTAAATAAAAAAGGTAAGCTTTTTGGTTTGGAATCAGTAAAAGAGAATGATTAATATTAAACCTGCAAGGTCAAAAAAGATCTTGCAGGTTTTTAAAAAAATATTACTTCTACCTAAATACCAGTAACCTTATTTTTAATTACTTTTTTAGAGGATTTAATCAAAACATTCCATAAGCAACAAATCGCCTTCTTGATGTTCTATTATTACAATTCCGTCTTGAAGGACATGATTACTACTTCCTGTTCTGTATCCTATTGTTAAAGTATCATTATCTAAAGGATAAAATAGATTTTTAGAATGAATTCCTGATACTGTTCCAATTGGAATTATTGAAATTGGCGTGTTTGCTGTGTACCATTTTTCGAAACGACTAGGTAATAAGAATATTCTAGAATGATCGTCTATAATAACAATTTTTAATAAGCCTCTATATCTAACAATGTTTGTTAGGTTTGTAATGGTATGGTCTGCTCTTTTTCCTGTAGCCCAAACCACATTAACCATTGGAATTTTTTTTTCTATAAGATAATCAAATGCTTTTTCGAGATCGGTTTTGTTTTGATCTGGAGCATATACTATTTCGAGAGGGAATTGTTTCTCTTTGTAAAATTCTGGGTCGAAACCACGATCAAAATCACCTAATAAAACATCTACTTTTATACCTAACTCTAATACTCGTTCGATTGCCGAATCTAGTACGATTACTAGTGGAGACCATTCTAATAATTGTCCCAATAGTTCTTCGCTACAAGCTGCGCCGTTGGCAATTATTAATGCAGGTTCTTGATCATCTCGAACGATGTGATGGGAGGACATTTTTATTGCTTATTTTTATATTTACCATGTAAATAGATAATTCATAGTTTTATAACCTAGATTAAAATAGAAAACAAAATAGAGAAAAGCTTAGATTTTGTAATATTTTGAGTTTGTTAATAATATTTTATTGTTATAAAAACATTATTATCTATTACTTATCTTTTATAGAATAGTTACTTTATTCCCTTTTTGAACTTCTAAATTTTTTAAATCTATTTTTCTTTTTGATATTATTTTTACTAATTGAGACTCAGATTTTCTGTCGAATTAATTCACTTCAATATAGTTTGTAATAAAAAAAATATAAAAGTATTATGTTTGGCCCTGTTCTAATATATTACAAAAATCTACCTGTCTAGTTTTATTTACATTTACAGAATGTCTTTTGTCATAATTTGCACAATCTTTTCCTAAATGGGATATACAAAAAACAATTACGGTCATAAGTATTAAGATAGGCATTATGCTAATTGGCTTTCTTAGTGATGATTTGTATGATGAATTAAAAAGTGAATGATATTTTTTCATTTTTTTAAAATTATTTCTGCTAATATACGAATATATCTTGCAAATTTTTATTTAGTAATTGATAAAGAAATAACCCGGATATTTTAGTCTTTATAAATAAAAGAATTCTGGTTGTAAATTATAAAAATATGCTTATTATCCTTCAATTTTTGCGGATAATTCAAACCAACGTTCTTCTTTATCTTCCATTTTATTAATAATATTTTCTAACTCTTTTGCTTTGGCAGAAATATCAGCATCAGCGACTTTTCCGTCAGAAAATAGTTGTTCGATTGCTATTTTTTGAACCTCTAAATCTTTAATTTCTTTTTCTATTTTTTGATATTCTTTTTGCTCATTGAAAGTCAAATTTCCTGTTGGATTGTTTTGTTTCCAATCTTTCTTTTCTGCTTTGTTTTCTTCTTTCTGAGCAACATCAGCACTGTCTTCGTAGGCTCTAAAATCAGAGTAATTTCCTGGGAAATTTTCGATTTCTCCTTCACCACGGAAAACAAATAAATGATCTACGATTTTATCCATAAAATAACGGTCGTGAGATACTACAAGCAAGCAACCTGGATAATCTAATAAGAAACTTTCTAAAACATTTAGCGTGACAATATCCAAATCATTTGTTGGCTCATCGAGAATCAAAAAGTTGGGATTCTGAATCAAAACAGTACATAAATACAAACGTTTTAGTTCGCCACCACTCAATTTTTCTACGTAATCATATTGTTTTTTGCTGTCAAAAAGAAAACGCTCTAATAATTGTGAAGCGGAAATTATTTTTCCTTTCGTAAGCGGAATGAATTCTCCGTATTCTTTTATAATATCTATAACACGTTGTCCTGGTTTAGGATTGATACCGCTTTGTGTGTAGTAACCAATTTTTATAGTATCTCCCACTACAACTTTACCGCTATCTGCGGGGATTGTACTGGTTAATAAATTTAAAAAAGTAGATTTTCCAGTTCCGTTTTTTCCAATGATACCAATTCTCGCACCACGTTGGAAATCGAAACTAAATTCATCTAAAATAACTTTGTCATTAAACTTTTTAGAAACTTTGTGAAGCTCGATGATTTTGCTTCCCATACGCTCCATATTAATTTCTAATTCTACCACATTTTCTCTTCGGCGACTTTCGGCTTTTTCTTTAATAACATAAAAATCGTCTTGACGTGATTTAGACTTTGTAGTTCTTGCTTTTGGTTGACGACGCATCCAAGCTAATTCTTTTACAAATAGATTTTGAGCTTTGTCTACACTAGCATTTTCGGAAATAAGACGTTCTTCTTTTTTTTCTAAATAATAAGAATAGTTTCCTTTGTATTGGTATAATTTTCCATTGTCTAATTCAATGATTTCGTTGCAAACACGTTCTAAGAAGAAACGATCGTGCGTGACCATAAACAAAGTAATATTTTCTTTGGCAAAATAACTTTCTAACCATTCAATCATCTCTAAATCCAAGTGATTGGTAGGTTCGTCTAGAATTAATAAATCAGGACGGTTAATCAAAATAATGGCTAGTGACAAACGTTTTTTCTGACCACCAGAAAGATTTTTCACTTTCAATTTAAAGTCTTCTAACTTCAGTTTGAATAAGATTTGCTTGTATTGTGTTTCAAAATCCCAAGCATTATGTTGGTCCATTCCGTCGAAAGCTTTTTGGTAAACTTCTTCGTCTTCTGGATTTTCGAGTGCATTTTCGTAAGCTTCAATTATTTTAAGCGTCTCATTATCTGAGGCAAAAATACTTTCTTCTATGGTTAATTCGTCTTGTAAATTATGATTTTGAGACAAAAAAGCCATTCGAATATCTTTGCGAATTACGACTTGACCTGTGTCAGGATCATCAATACCATTAAGGATATTCATGATAGTAGTTTTTCCAGAACCATTTTTGGCAATGAAAGCAATTTTTTGGTCTTTGTTTATTCCAAAAGAAATTTTATCAAACAAAGTTCGTTCACCAAAAGACTTAGAAATATTTTCTACAGATAAGTAATTCACAAGAGTAATTTTTTGCAAAAGTAATTTATATTTGTCAAATGCAACTATCCATTATCATTCTTAATTATAATGTTCGTTATTTTCTCGAACAATGTGTTCTTAGCGTCCAAAATGCTATTGAAGGAATTGATGCAGAAATTATTGTCATTGACAATAATTCTTCGGACGATAGTTGCAAAATGATGAAACAACGTTTTCCAAACGTAAAACTCATTTCGAATGAAGAGAATTTAGGTTTTCCAAAAGGGAATAATATAGGAGTTGCTCAGGCAAAGGGCGAATATATTTGTATTCTTAATCCAGATACAGTTGTTGCCGAAGATACTTTTACAAAAATTTTGGCTTTCGCCGAAAGGCAAAAAAACTTAGGAATCGTAGGTTGTAAGCTCATAGATGGAATAGGAAATTTTCTTCCAGAAAGCAAACGAGGCGTTCCAACTCCTTTTGTAGCATTTACTAAAATTTTCGGGTTGTATAAATTTTCGAAACACTTCGGAAAATATTATGCGCAACATTTACATGAAAATGAAACAGGAAAAGTCGATATTCTCGTGGGAGCTTTTATGGTGATGAAACGGGAATTGTATCTCGAAGTAGGCGGTTTCGACGAAAATTGTTTTATGTATTCGGATGATATCGATTTGAGTTATATGGTTCTGCAAAAAGGAAAATCGAATTATTATTTTCACGAAACAACCGTAATTCATTATAAAGGCGAAAGTACAATAAAAGACGAAACGTATATGAAACGTTTTCAAGAAGCAATGAATTTCTTTTATAAAAAGCACTTTAAAGTATCGGTTTCCTTCTCTTTATTTATGAAAATAGGAATTGTATTTTTCTCATTTATCAAGAGGTTTCAAGGCAAACAAAAAGAAAGAGTAGCACCAGAAAACTATGTTTTAATTTCAGATAATAAGCGATTGAGAGAAAAACTAGAAATTCAATTAAAAGCTGAGGTTGTCCTTCAAAAAAATAACGCAAATAAAATAAATTATTCGCAATTTTTAGTTCAAAAAAACAGAATTGAAATCATTTTTGATAATAATTATGTCAATTTTAAAGAAATAATTCAAACAATTCAAATAAATAAAAATAAGAATACAACTTATAAGATACTTCCGCAAAACGCTGATTTTCTTATAGGTAGCAATAGTAGTAATGATCGAGGAGAAGTAATTTTAATATTGGATTTAAAATATTAAATTTAGCTTTTTCTGAATTCGTGTAAATTTGTGCAATTCGTGGTAAAAACTAAAAACTTTTAGTATTTTTGCATCATCAAAACCAAAACAACCTTTTAGGCAAACAATATGGCAAGATTTGAATTAAAACTTCCAAAAATGGGAGAAAGCGTTGCAGAAGCGACTATCACAAATTGGTTAAAACAAGTTGGTGACAAAATCGAAATGGACGAAGCTGTTCTAGAAATTGCTACCGACAAAGTAGATAGCGAAGTTCCTAGTGAAGTTTCAGGAATTTTGGTAGAGCAATTATTTAACAAAGATGATTTAGTTCAAGTAGGACAAACTATTGCTATTATTGAAACCGAAGGAGGAGATGTTGCAGTTGTAAAACAAGAAGCCACTCCAGTTGCCGTTGCAGAAGTTACTAAAACCGTAGAAGCTGCAAAAGAAGCAGTTTCAGCTCCAGCTAATTTTTCAGATTCAGATAAATTCTTTTCTCCATTAGTAAAAAATATGGCAAAAGAAGAAGGGATTTCTTTAGCTGAATTAGAATCTATTGCAGGTTCTGGTAAAGATGGTCGTGTAAATAAAGAAGATATTTTAAAATATATTGCGAATAGAGGGAATCAACCTGTTGCTGCAAAAACAGAAGTTGCTGCTCCAGTAGTACAAGCAGCTCAACCAAAAATACAATCAGCTCCTCCATCTGTAAACGGAGGCGATGAAATTGTAGAAATGGACAGAATGCGTAAGCTTATTTCTGGTTACATGGTGGCGTCAGTACAAACATCGGCACACGTACAATCGTTTATCGAAGTTGATGTAACTAATATTGTAAAATGGAGAAATAAAGTTAAAGATGCTTTCGAAAAACGCGAAGGAGAAAAACTTACTTTCACACCAATTATGATGGAAGCTGTGGCAAAAGCGCTAAAAGATTTCCCAGGAATGAATATCTCGGTTGATGGCGATTATATCATCAAAAAGAAAAACATAAACCTAGGAATGGCAGCAGCTTTACCAAACGGAAATTTAATCGTCCCTGTAATAAAAAATGCAGATCAACTAAACCTAGTTGGCATGGCAAAAGCGGTAAATGATTTAGGAAACCGTGCAAAAGCAGGAAAACTAAAACCAGACGATACACAAGGCGGAACATATACTGTAACAAACGTTGGAACTTTCGGCAGTGTTTTTGGAACTCCGATCATCAACCAGCCACAAGTTGGAATACTAGCACTTGGAGCTATCAGAAAAGTACCAGCAGTTATCGAAACTCCAGAAGGAGATTTCATCGGAATCCGTCAAAAAATGTTCCTTTCACATA
>NZ_JBDTQE010000009.1:0-58759 GCF_039932285.1 Flavobacterium sp. | reverse complement strand
AATATTTTCAAATCGTAAAATGTTTCCGTGACGAAGATTTACGTGCCGATCGTCAGCCAGAATTTACTCAAATAGATTGTGAAATGGCATTTGTAGAACAAGAAGATATTTTAAATGTTTTCGAAGGACTTACACGTCATTTATTAAAAGAAATAAAAGGTATTGAAGTAGAAAAATTTCCTCGTATGACTTACGCTCATGCGATGAGAACTTATGGAAATGACAAACCAGATATCCGTTTTGGAATGGAATTTGGAGAATTGAATGAATATGCAAAACACAAAGATTTTCCAGTTTTTAATGCTGCCGAATTAGTTGTAGCTATTGCAGCTCCAGGAGTTGGAGAGTATTCTAGAAAAGAAATTGACGCATTAATAGAGTGGATGAAACGTCCACAAATAGGTGCTTCAGGAATGGTTTATGTAAAATGTAACGAAGATGGAACTTATAAATCATCAGTAGATAAATTTTACGACCAAGGAGATTTAAGCAATTGGGCAAAAGTTACTGGAGCAAAAGCAGGAGATATGATTTTTGTACTTTCTGGTCCAGCAGATAAAACTAGAACACAGCTTTCTGCACTTAGAATGAAGTTAGCAACACGTTTGGGATTAAGAAACCCAGCTGAATTTGCACCACTTTGGGTAGTCGATTTTCCATTATTAGAATTTGATGAAGAATCAGGTCGTTATCACGCCATGCATCACCCGTTTACTTCGCCTAAACCAGAAGATATGCACTTGTTAGAAACTGACCCAAAATCAGTTCGTGCCAATGCTTACGATATGGTTTTGAATGGAAACGAAATAGGTGGTGGTTCTATCAGAATTCATGACAAAGCAACGCAA
This sequence comes from Flavobacterium sp., assembly GCF_039932285.1. Classification (GTDB taxonomy): domain Bacteria; phylum Bacteroidota; class Bacteroidia; order Flavobacteriales; family Flavobacteriaceae; genus Flavobacterium. The sequence goes on along the minus strand of NZ_JBDTQE010000009.1, from coordinate 57,911 downwards.
CAGCTCATGTTCAAATATTTAGGATTTACTGAAGAAGAAGCAAGAAATCAGTTCGGATTTTTGATGGATGCATTTCAGTTCGGAGCGCCGCCTCACGGAGGGTTAGCTTTCGGATTGGATAGATTAGTTGCTATTCTAGGCGGACAAGAAACCATTCGTGATTTTATTGCCTTTCCAAAGAATAACTCAGGAAGAGATGTGATGATTGATGCGCCTTCAATTATTGATGAAAGTCAACTAAAAGAGTTGCATATTCAATTAGATTTGAAATAGAAATGCCTGATTATCAATATTTTTAAAAAATATTAACACAAATTTGCGTTTGTATTATTTTAAAGATTACATTTGCTACATTATAAATTATTATTACAATTAAAATGCGCACAGGAACAGTAAAATTTTTCAATGAATCTAAAGGTTACGGATTTATTACAGACGACGAAACAGGAAAAGACATTTTCGTACACGCTTCAGGTATCAAAGCTGAAGAGTTAAGAGAAGGAGACAAAGTTTCTTACGAAGAAGAAGAAGGAAGAAAAGGTAGAGTAGCTGCTCAAGTAGTAGTTATCGAAGGATAATAAATTATTTTTTGGCATACCGAAAAACTAACCGTTTCATTTTGAAGCGGTTTTTTTATCTCTTTTTCCTAAAAAAATCTTTCATTAAATCTCCACATTCTTCTTCTAAAACACCACTAACTACAATAGTTTTAGGATGCAACTGTGTTCCCATTTTAGTAAAACCACGCTTGGCATCATTTGCGCCAAAGACTATTTTAGAAATCTGACTCCAATATAAAGCGCCCGCACACATTTGACAAGGTTCTAGCGTTACATATAGCGTACAGTTGGTTAAATATTTTCCGCCCAGAAAATTGGCAGAAGCTGTTATGGCTTGCATTTCCGCATGAGCAGTCACATCATTTAATAATTCAGTTAGATTGTGACTTTTAGCAATTACTCGATTGTTTATTACCACAATTGCACCTACAGGAATTTCATCTTTATCAAAAGCTAAATAAGCTTCTTGCAAAGCTTTTTTCATAAAATATTCGTCTGTGAAAATGTTTTCCATAAAGCAAAAATAAGAATTCAATTTGTACATTTGCTTTATGTCTGATAATTTACTTCAAAATATAAATAACCCCAAAGATTTACGTCAATTAGATATAAATCAACTACCACAAGTTGCTCAAGAATTGCGTGATTTTATTATAGATGTTGTTTCAAAAAACGAAGGACATTTAGGAGCAAGTCTTGGTGTTATCGAACTTACAATTGCTTTGCATTATGTATTTAATACGCCCGAAGATTTATTGGTTTGGGACGTAGGTCATCAAGCTTATGGGCATAAAATATTAACTGGACGAAGAGAAAATTTTCATACCAATCGGAAATTAGGCGGAATATCTGGTTTTCCTAAACGAAGCGAAAGTATTTATGACGCATTTGGTGTTGGTCATTCATCAACTTCAATTTCTGCAGCGCTGGGAATGGCAATAGCTTCTAATATCAAAGGTGATTTTAACAAACAACATATTGCGGTTATTGGTGACGCTTCCATTGCGAGCGGAATGGCTTTTGAAGGATTGAATCATGCTGGAGTAACTGATGCCAATTTATTGGTAATATTAAATGATAATGCTATCGGAATCGACCCCAGTGTTGGTGCTCTTAAAAATTATCTCACTGCTGTGAAAGAAGGGAAGAATCCCAAAAATAACAATATGATTACCTCTTTAAATTTCAATTATTCAGGACCAATACATGGTCATGATATTTTTGCAGTTATCAATGAGTTAAAACGATTACAAAATATAAAAGGGCCAAAATTTCTCCATATAATTACAACCAAAGGAAAAGGGTTACAATTAGCCGAAGAAGATCAGGTAAAATATCATGCGCCAGGCAAATTTGATGCTGATACAGGAAAAATACACTTGAAATCCGAAGAAAATTTACCTCCAAAATTTCAAGATGTTTTTGGACTAACCCTAGTAGAATTAGCCGAAAAAAACGAAAAAATAATTGGAATTACTCCAGCAATGCCTTCAGGTTCTTCTATGAAATTTATGATGGAAGCTTTCCCAAAACGCGCATTTGATGTAGGTATTGCGGAACAGCATGCCGTAACTTTATCAGCAGGAATGGCAACGCAAGGAATGGTTGTTTTTTGTAATATTTATTCAACATTTATGCAAAGGGCTTATGATCAGATTATTCATGATGTGGCTTTGCAAAATTTACCTGTAATTTTCTGTTTGGATAGATCTGGACTAGTTGGTGAAGATGGCGCAACGCATCATGGTGTTTTTGATATTTCTTATTTGAATTGCATTCCTAATATAATTATTTATGCTCCAATAAACGAAATAGAATTGAGAAACATCATGTTTACAGCTCAATTGGGATTAAAAAATCCTATTGCCATTCGTTATCCTCGTGGTCGTGGTGTGTTAGAAAATTGGCAATTGCCATTTGAACAAGTCGAAATTGGTAAAGGAATTCAATTAAAAAAAGGTGCTAAAATTGCTATTTTATCTACAGGAGCTATTGGGAATAATGTTATTAATGCTCTTGGTAAAATTAAAAATTCTGATTTGTTTTCACATTATCATTTCCCTTTTGTAAAACCTTTAGATGATATTTTGCTTCATGAAATATTTATAAAATATTATACAATCGTTACAATTGAAGAAAACTCGATAATTGGTGGTTTTGGGAGCGTTATTAATCGGTTTTCTACTAATAATAATTATAAGACTTTTATTAAAAATTTAGGAATTCCAGATAATTTTATTGAACAAGGTTCAGTCAATGAATTACATAATATTTGTAATATTGATGTGTTAAGTTTGGCGAAATTATTTGATTCTATTATATAAAAAAAGCGTTCACAATTTGTGAACGCTTTTAGTGTTATTTTGTAAAATTAGTTTAAGATAATTTTCTTAGTATAATTTAATTCACTTCCGTTAATTTTAACGATATACATTCCAGATTGTAAATTACTTAAGTTAATTGTTTTTTCAATATTAAAATCAGTATTGTTTAATGAATAAACTACACGACCATTTAAATCAACGATTTGTAAGTTAACTTTTCCAATAAATTGGTTTATTTTGATATTGATTTGACCGTGTGATGGATTTGGATAAACTTTTATCATATCCTCATTTTCGAAATAGTTAACTCCTAAAGTACAGTTTGGTCCTGGAGCAGGCTCAACGAAACTTGCTGTTTGATCCTGAATATCTGTTACAGAACTTGAATTATTTCCTGCGGAAGCTCCAACACCTACACCTCTTCTAGCGAAAGTTGCCCAAATCATACAATAATTTTGACCGCCAGTTGTTGCTTGATCTGCAGCAATAATAGCATTACGACCACTAACAATTGTTGGATTACATCCGCCAATTTTTATAGCATCCAACACCAATTTCATTACTTTGTTATTACCACCAGTTCCACTATAGATATTTGGATCGTAACCATATTTGTCTATATAATTCCACGCTAAATCCCATAACATAACAGCCCAGATTGATCCAAGGCCATGAGTGTCAATAACATCAAAACCGGATGTGGCATCTGTATACCATTGATCGTTTGAATCGGCATAAGTATGTGGGTTAACTGACATGTCAGTTGAATATCTAAATTCTCTAATTCCAGGGCCATTAGTAGCTTGATTCTCTACGAATGTGCCAATTCCTCTTGCATCATTTCTTGTGTCACCTGGTTTTATTTGCATCATTAGCCAAGCCCAGTCAGACCATCCTTCTCCCATTTGTTCAGCACCGCCTAAACAGTTTCCTGATAATCTTGTTGAAATACCATGAGTATATTCGTGAGCAATAACTCCATTGTCAAAATCACCGTCTGCATTAACAAAAATTTCAGGAGTAGAAATGCTCACATTTACCGTTCCAGCTCCCATTGCTGTGATAAGTGCTTCACCATCTGCTTGAGACATACTAACTGCAGGAATAGTGATTGTGGCATCTGCTCCAGCCATAGATATACCGCCAGCAGTATTGTTTACGATAATTGCACCAATAGCTCCTGCTGTTTGCGCAAATTTCACTTTAATAGCAAATGAACAAGTACCTCTTCTAATAACTGCAATTTTTCCATTTAATGCAGTAGCATTTATTGCGTCAGTGCAAGCATCGGAGTTATCTGGAGTGCCATCGTCGAATAAAACTAAATCATTTGTTAAAGTTGCAGGTGTCACTGGTAAATTAACGTGTCCTGGACTAAAAGCATTGTCATTATACGGATAGCTTGTGCCTGATAAAGCCCCTGTGTTTACTAATAAATATGAAGGTTTTCTGATATTCCAAAGATACATTTGCATTCTTGGTTTAGAACCATCTGTTGGAGTTGAAAAATTAGCATTGTTAAAAGCTGGTGTTGTAGCTTGTGAAGCATCCTGAGCTTCTGCATTTACAGCATCATTACCTGTACCACCTCTACTAAAATTAGCGGCTTGAAAATTTTTGTTAGCTTCGGTAAAACCATATTGGTACCACAAGTCATGCATTACATTGTTTTGGTAAAATAAGTTTGTTGTTGCAGCAGCAATATAAGTTGTAGCAGCTACGCTATTGCCAGGGTAGGCAAAATCAAAAGTTAAATTTGGGTATGCTCCAGCTGAAGCCGTAGTATATGTTGTTGGGGTAGCAGGATTTAAATTTGTGTAATCTGAGTAAGCAAATGCATTGTTTCCTCTTGTATAATTATAAGTAGTGGTTGTGCCGCCAATTGTTGTACTAGCATTATGCCATCCGTTAGGAGATGCCGCAACAAGTAGTGGTGCTAATGCGGTAGTCGCTTCGGGATTTGTTATTAATTGTCTAGCAGTGTGATTTGGGCTCTCATAATTCCAAGGTATTACTCTATAATTTGTTGTTCCAGGAGTAAAGACTATTGATTTCTGATCGTCATTTTTTAAGAAATTTTTTGTAAATTCTACTGAATTATGGGTAATATTTTCTGTATGAATATGTCTAGGACCAAAGTTACAAGAGATAACCATGTCTTTTTTGTCTAAAATTTTACCATCAACAGCATCTATTTTTACATTCCATAAATGCTTATAGTCTTGAGAGTAAAATTCATAATCCCAAGCTAATTTTAAAGTTGTCGTATTTGTAAGATAATATACTAATTGAGCAATAATGGGACTGTCTGTTAAATTACCATTGCTTAATTTGTATTTATTTTTATTTGATTCTAAAATTTGAACATTGTTAACATTAATTTCTTGAAGTTGTGTTATTGCAGAACCAAATCCGTCAGTTACACTAAAACTTGAAATTGCAGTATTAATTTTTTGATTAATATTCTGAATAAAATTTTCTCCTCCTTGGTTGATTAATTTATTGTTTTGAATTAAAAAATTAGAATCTGAATTTAAAACTTCAATTCCGTTTATACGTTGTTTTACGTGATAAATAAAAACATCATTATCAGCAGTTACAAAATCATTCGTTATAACTAAATCCGAAACATCCAATTGCGTTAAGTTTAATTTAGTCCGATTTTCTGTCATATAATTCTGTATTTTCTCAATAGGAGTCTGGGAAAACCCAAACATTGGTATAAGAAAAAATAAAAAAAGAGTAATTTTTTTCATTGTTATGTATTTAAAATTAGTTTATTATTTGCGAATATAAATAATATATTAAAACAATAACAATTTTTTGACATTATATTGCTATTATTAACACTTGTGTTAAGAAATTATTTTGTTATATAACAATGCATTGCCATCGGTTAGCATAGATACAAAATGACAAATATGTAATAATTGATCATATAAACTTCCTTTTTCCAGATGGTATTTTTCGGGCAAAATTTTAAGTAATAAAGAATCAAAATTAGTTGCTTTTCCTTCGTGTTTGTTGTTGTAAGCTGTGATAAATTTGTCAAGAAGACTATTGATGATTTGATAGCCAGTAAGTTCTTTTTCTATCACTTCTCGACTTTGGTAAATATTCTTAACACTCAATTTGATGATATCATCCATTTGCGCTTTATACTTACTTTTATCAGTTAATGCAAATGGAAAATTTCCTTCTAGAATTGCACTTTCATTTTCGATAAATGTGTTTACAGCATCATTTATCAAACTTCCAATGGCTAATGCGCGTAAATAACTAATTCGATCTTCCTTTGTAGTTAAGGTGTTATATTTAATAGAATCAATATTATCTTTTACTAATTTTATAAGATATTCTAATGCAAAATCTTCAGAGACTAGCCCTAGATTAATTCCGTCTTCAAAATCTATAATGGTATAGCAAATGTCGTCTGCTGCTTCAACAAGATAGGCGAGTGGATGGCGTTCGAAACCAATGTCATCACCAGTTTTATTTGTAATCATTCCTAATTCTGAAGCAACTTCTTGAAAAAAGACTTTATCAGTTTGAAAAAATCCATATTTTTTATCAGCAATAGCTGAAGTTGGTTTTTTAGGTAAACTTTCTTTGGGATATTTCATAAAAGCGCCTAAAACGGCATAGGATAAACGCAAACCCCCTTCTATTCCTGGACGTGAACTTGTAAGTACAGAAAAACCATTTGCATTTCCTTCAAAATCGATTAAATCTTGCCATTGTTTGTCTGTAAGTTGGTCTTTGTATTTTTGCCCTTTTCCTATCGAAAAATACTCACCAATAGCTTTTTCTCCCGAATGACCAAATGGCGGATTGCCAATATCGTGAGCTAATGAAGCTGCTGCAACAATAGCTCCAAAATCGTTTGCTTGATAACCGTGAATTTCTTGTAAATGCGGATATTTTTCTATAATTTTTTTGCCTACTAATCGCCCGATAGATCGTCCAACTACAGAAACTTCTAAACTGTGTGTTAATCTGGTGTGTACAAAATCTGTTTTAGATAATGGAATCACTTGTGTTTTGTCTTGCAAGCTACGAAATGCTGCCGAAAAAATGATTCTGTCATAATCTACCTCAAAACCCAAACGAGTATCGTCTTGTTCTTTTCGCAATCGTTTGCTTGTGTCGCCTTGTCGTTTAAGAGATAATAATTGTTCCCAATTCATCATTGATTTTAGATTTGCTTCGCCATTTCGCCTTTTAGGCTCGTGTCAGATATATGATATTAGATTTTCCGAAATTCAAAAATACATTTTATTTTAAGATTTTCTTCATACAAACACTACTTTCAACATTTTTGTATTGTCCATATCTTTCAATTATTGTATATCCACTTTTTTTGTAAAGTGCGATGGCGTTTTCTAGTTTAAAGGAAGTTTCTAAAATACAGGCAGAAAAATGGAGCGACTTTGCCCAAGATTCCAATTCGTTTAACACTTGACTTGCCACTTTCTTGCCTCGGTGTTCAGGGTGTGTACAAACATTCTTTTTATTTCTGCAATTTCTGGTTCGTATGTTTTGAATGCACCACAACCTATGGCATTATCATTCTCATAACAAATAACGACATTCTCTAAATGAATTTGATTATATTGTGCAAAGAAATCTTTTTCTTCTCCATCGATATCAACAAGATATTCATCAAAAAGTGCTGTTAGTTTTTGAAAATCTGGGTTATCTGATGTTGTTCTTTTTAGTGTAATCATTTCTTTGTTTTTTTTAGCCCCGATTAAAGTGAAAATCCTTTTTCTTGCTCCTTTAGCAAGGAAAAGATTGCAACGGAAAGCGGGATTAGCTCCTAAAATAAAAACAGCCATCAAATTTGACAGCTGTTTTTTGTTTTTAATTATGACCCACACATTTCACAATCTTCTGGACCAGCATTTTTTGCTAGTTCAATCATGGCTCGGTATTCTTCGTTAGTCATTGCTGTTGTTTGTACTTCGAGTTCAGCTAAAACTGGTTGCTCTTTTACTTCGATAGCAGCAATTGGCTCGGCTTTTTTGTCGTTATTTAAGGTGAATTTAATCGCATCGACCGCAGCTTTTGTTCTCAAATAATACATTCCAGTTTTTAAACCTGATTTCCAAGCATAAAAATGCATCGATGTTAGTTTCGAGTAATTAGCATCTTGCATAAACAAGTTTAACGATTGCGATTGATCTACAAAATACCCTCTGTGACGTGACATATCGATAATATCTTTCATAGACATTTCCCAAACTGTTTTGTACAAGTCTTTCAAATCTTGCGGAATATCAAGGTTTTGAACAGAACCATTTTCACGCATTAATTGTTGTTTCAAATCTTCTGTCCACAAGCCTAATTTTACTAAATCTTCGAGTAAATGTTTGTTTACCACGATAAATTCTCCGGATAAAACACGACGTGTATAAATGTTTGAAGTATATGGTTCGAACGCTTCGTTATTACCTAAAATTTGTGAAGTTGATGCGGTTGGCATTGGCGCAACCAAAAGGGAATTTCTCACTCCGTTTTTCATTACTTCTTTACGTAAATTGGCCCAATCCCAACGACCAGAAAGTTCTTCGTCTTTTAATCCCCATAGATTGTATTGAAATTCTCCTTGGGAGATTGGCGAACCTGCAAAAGAAGAATACGACCCTTCCTCAATTGCCATTTCCATCGATGCGGTTACGGCTGCAAAATATAAAGTTTCGAAAATTTCTTGATTCAATTTTTTTGCTTCATCGCTTGTAAACGGTAAACGCAACAAGATAAAAGCATCTGCCAAACCTTGTACTCCCAAACCAATTGGACGGTGGCGTTTGTTAGAGTTTTCTCCTTCTATTACTGGATAATAATTTCTATCGATAACTTTATTTAAGTTTCTTGTTACTCGTTTGGTTACGGTAAACAATAAATCGTGATTAAATTTTCCATTTTCGACAAACATTGGCAACGAAAGTGATGCTAGATTACAAACTGCAATTTCATCTTTCGAAGTATATTCCATAATCTCGGTACACAAATTCGACGAACGTATGGTCCCTAGATTTTTTTGATTCGATTTTCTATTTGCTGCATCTTTATACAACATATATGGTGTTCCAGTTTCAATTTGAGATTCTAGAATTTTCTCCCACAATTCGTGTGCTTTGATGGTTTTTCTTCCTTTTCCAGCTTTCTCGTAATCAGTGTACATTTTCTCGAATTCTTCTCCGTGCACATCATACAAACCTGGACATTCATTAGGACACATTAAAGTCCAGTTGCCATTTTCTTCGACACGTTTCATGAATAAATCTGAAGTCCACATCGCAAAAAATAAATCTCTCGCACGCATTTCTTCTTTACCTGTATTCTTTTTTAAATCCAAAAAGTCAAAAATATCAGCATGCCAAGTTTCAATATAAATGGCAAAACTTCCTTTGCGTTTTCCACCACCTTGATCTACGTAACGAGCCGTATCATTAAAAACACGTAACATCGGAACAATTCCGTTTGATGTTCCGTTTGTTCCACGAATATAAGAACCTGTTGCACGAACATTGTGAATGGATAATCCGATTCCTCCAGCCGATTGTGAGATTTTTGCTGTTTGTTTCAGCGTGTCGTAAATCCCATCGATACTATCGTCTTGCATTGCCAAAAGGAAACAAGATGACATTTGTGGTTTTGGTGTTCCTGCATTAAATAAGGTTGGAGTAGCATGTGTGAAAAACTTTTTAGACATTAAGTCGTAAGTTTCTATTACAGATTTTAAATCATTTAAATGAATTCCTACCGAAACACGCATTAACATGTGTTGCGGACGTTCTACAATTTTCCCGTTTATTTTTAGCAAATAAGAACGTTCTAGTGTTTTGAAACCAAAATAATCGTAATTAAAATCTCTTGTATATATAATGTGTGAATTTAAAAATTCAGCATTTTCTTGGATAACATTATGTACTTCTTCTGACAAAAGTGGTGCTTCTTGCCCATTTCTAGGATTCACGTAATGATACATTTCGTTCATCGTTTCCGAGAAAGATTTGTTCGTATTAGAGTGTAAATTCGAAATTGCAATTCTCGCTGCTAGTTGTGCATAATCTGGATGCGCAATGGTCATAGAAGCCGCAGTTTCTGCTGCTAAATTATCTAATTCTGATGTCGAAACACCATCGTAAAGCCCCTCAATTACTCTCATAGCTACTTTTACAGCATCTACTAAATCATTCAATCCATAACACAGTTTTTTAATTCTTTCTGTGATTTTGTCGAACATTACAGGCTCTTTGTGCCCATCTCTTTTTACTACGTACATAATTTGTTTGTTTTGTGAAAAAGCAAATCCCTTTGCAGTTTCGGGTTATTTGTAATCTTTTTTTATTCAACCCTTTCAGGTTTTTTCAGGAGCTATTCCCGCTTACCGGTAGCTATCGGGACGTTTCAATCTTTTTCTTTTTTTCTCGATACTCCTAGCAAAAAAAAGCGAGAAACTCGAACTAACGAGAAAAAGGATTTCCACTGCTATTGGGGCTAAACTAGTTTTCAGACTTGGGGGCTTTACTGAAAATTTCGGGTTTTTATTTTGGTTGGTTGTGTTTTTTATTTAAAAATCAGCATCAAAACTAATTTTTTGCGCTTCAGAATCGGTATTCATCACTCCTGCTTTTTGATATTCAGCTACTTTCTTCTCGAAGAAATTCGTTTTTCCTTGCAACGAAATCATATCCATAAAATCGAAAGGATTTGTCGTATTATATTCTCTATCGCAACCTAATTCTACTAACAATCTATCGGCAACGAATTCTAAATATTGTGTCATTAGTACCGCATTCATACCAATTAATGAAACAGGCAATGATTCTGTAATAAATTCTCTTTCTATATTTAGCGCGTCAACAATAATACTTCTAATTCTTTCTTTTGGCACTTTGTTTACCAAATGGTGGTTGTGCAAATGCACTGCAAAATCGCAATGAACACCTTCGTCACGAGAAATTAATTCGTTAGAGAAGGTTAAACCGGGCATTAATCCACGTTTTTTTAACCAATAAATAGAACAAAATGCACCTGAAAAAAAGATGCCTTCCACCGCTGCAAAAGCAATCAATCTTTCAGCAAATGAATCAGATTCAATCCATTTCAAAGCCCAATCTGCTTTTTTCTTGATGGCTGGAAAAACTTCTAAGGCATTAAATAGTTCGTCCTTTTCAGCTTCATCTTTTACATAAGTGTCAATTAAAAGGGAATAGGTTTCAGAATGAATATTTTCCATCATGATTTGAAAGCCATAAAAGAATTTTGCTTCAGCATATTGCACTTCATTGACGAAGTTTTCTGCTAAATTTTCATTTACAATCCCATCAGAAGCTGCGAAAAAAGCTAAAATATGTTTTACAAAGTATCGCTCGTCATCAGATAATTTATTATTCCAATCGTTTAAATCTTGAGACAAGTCAATTTCTTCGGCAGTCCAGAAACTGGCTTCCATTTTTTTGTACCATTCCCAAATATCGTGGTGTTTTATCGGAAAAATAACAAAACGATTTTTGTTTTCTTGTAAAATTGGTTCTACGAAAGACATAGTTAACTGGTTTTTATTGTATTATAAAAATGATTTTTGTAACGATTGGGGTTTACAAAGATTGGAATTTGAATCTATAAATGAAAGAGATAGTTATTCACAATTGCCTTGAGTTTTTAACAAAGTATGGTTTTGCGAACGCTTTCTCTGAAATTATTAAATAACTATAAATCAATTGTTTAAAAACGTAAAAAAAGATAAAGTATTGTAAAGTAAGGGATTTTATTTTAGTGCTAAAAACTAAAAATTATTCGTTTTTTAGCTCCTCAGCAACTTTCTCGAGCTCGGCATACCAGTTTTCGCCAAAGCGACGAACTAGTGCTTCTTTTACGAATTTGTAAACTGGAACTTCAAGTTCTTTTCCTAATGAGCAAGCTGGAGAGCAAATGTCCCATTTGTCATAATTTACGGCCGCAAATTCGGTGAAATCTTTGACACGAATTGGATACAAATGACAAGAAACTGGTTTTTTCCAATCGATTATTCCTTGATTGTAAGCTTGCTCAATACCACAAAGTGCGGTTTTACCATCGAAAATAACATACGCACAATCTTTATTGTCTATTAATGTGGTTTCTAGTGTTCCATCTGTTCCAATAACCGATGTTCCTAGTGCTTCGATAGCAGCAATTCCTTCTTTACGAAGAAACGGTTTTACTTTCGGATATATTTCTTCTAGGATTCTAACTTCGTCTTCTAATAGTGGAGCGCCTGCATCTCCATCGACACAACAAGCGCCTTTACAAGCTGATAAGTTGCATACAAATTCTTTTTGAAGAATATCTTCCGATACGATGGTTTTGCCTAGTTGAAACATTATAATAAAAATTTCTACAAAGATAAGGATAAGTTATGCAGTTACAATCTTAGTTTGACTGGAAAAAGGGATTTTTACTTTCCACAACTTTTAGACTTGATCTATGAAAAAAGCTGTTAATGTAAAGAAATCTGAGTTATAGAAATAAAAAAAAGCTCCAAACATAGTTTGAAGCTTTTGTACTCGGGACGGGACTTGAACCCGTACGACCATTACAGTCACTGGATTTTAAGTCCAGCGTGTCTACCAATTTCACCACCCAAGCAGTTTATTTTTCAAAAATTAATATAATTTTTGTATGGTATTGAGCGAAAAACGGGGCTCGAACCCGCGACCTCGACCTTGGCAAGGTCGCGCTCTACCAGCTGAGCTATTTTCGCGTTTTCAAATTTTAAAAAGAACAGCAATACATTATTGTAATGCGAGGGCAAATTTAATACATTAATTCAATTATACAAGGGTTTTTTAATAAAAAAAAATACTTTTTTATAACGCTCTGAAAATCCTTGTTTTAGAGGTTTTATTTTTTGCTTAACATTCGTTTTATCTCATTCAACTTCATTAAAGCCTCGACTGGTGTTAGCGTGTTAATGTCTAAATTAAGTATTTCTTCTTTAATTTCTTCTAAAAGCGGATCATCGAGATTGAAAATACTCAATTGCATGTCGTCTTTATTCGCTTTTATTCCGTTTAATGCTTCGGCTGAATGATTTTTTTCTAATTTTTTTAAAATCTTTTCAGCTTTTTGTAAAACTATTTGTGGCATTCCAGCCATTTTCGCAACATGAATACCAAAACTGTGTGCGCTTCCGCCTTTTACTAATTTGCGAATAAACAAAACACTGTCTTTTAATTCTTTTACAGAAACATTATAATTTTGAATTCGTGGCAACGATTCGCTCATTTCATTCAATTCATGATAATGTGTGGCAAACAACGTTTTGGGTTGCGCTGGGTTTTCGTGTAAAAATTCGGCAATAGCCCAAGCGATAGAAACACCATCGTAAGTACTGGTCCCACGACCTATTTCATCCAGTAAAACCAAACTTCTGTCAGAAATATTATTCAAAATAGAAGCGGTTTCATTCATCTCGACCATAAAGGTAGATTCTCCCATCGAAATATTATCGCTGGCTCCAACTCGAGTGAAAATCTTATCTACAATTCCCATCTGTACGCTTTCGGCAGGAACAAAACTTCCCATTTGTGCTAACAATACGATAAGTGCGGTTTGTCTCAAAATAGCCGATTTACCAGACATATTTGGACCCGTAATCATGATTAATTGCTGTGTTTCTCTGTCTAAATAGACATCATTTGCAATATACGGAACACCTATTGGCAACTGTTTTTCGATAACAGGATGGCGTCCGTTTTTTATATCTAAAGCAAAAGAATCGTTTATTTCTGGGCAAATATATTTATTATCAATAGCCAATTGTGTAAACGAAATTAAACAATCTAGTTGTGCTATTAAATTTGCATTCAATTGAACTGGTTTGATATAAGTAGCAATCCAACTCACCAATTGTTCAAACAATTGATTTTCTATTTGCTGAATTTTTTCTTCGGCGCCTAAAATTTTAGTTTCATATTCTTTCAGTTCTTCGGTAATATATCGTTCCGCATTTACAAGTGTTTGCTTACGAATCCATTCCGTTGGAACTTTGTCTTTGTGTGTGTTCCTCACTTCAATATAATAACCAAAAACATTATTGAAAGAAATTTTAAGTGACGAAATACCAGTTTTTTCAGATTCTCGTTTTTCAATTCCTTCTAGATATTCTTTTCCTAAAGTTGAAATTCCTCGTAATTCGTCTAATTCGGTATTAATACCAGACGCAATGGCATTTCCTTTACTTATGGCAACAGGCGCTTCTTGGTTTAGTGTTGTTTTTATTTTTTCTCTTAACAAATCGCAACTATGCAAACTATCACCAATCACTTTTACCGCTTCTTGTGGGCTTTGTAATGCCAATTCTTTGATAGGAATGATAGCATCTAAGGATTCTTTTAGATAAATAATCTCTCTTGGACTAATTCTGCCAGCGGCTACTTTAGAAATTAATCGTTCTAAATCGGAAATTTGTTTAATCTGATTTTGAACCTTTTGTAGCATTTCTTGATTTTCGTTAAAATAGGCGACCACTTCATGACGAGATTTTATTTTATTAGCATCTTTTAGCGGAAGTGCTAACCATCGCTTGAGCATTCGTCCTCCCATTGGCGAGAGCGTTTTATCGATAATATCGAGTAAAGTCACCGCATTAGGATTGTAACTATGGTACAACTCTAGGTTTCTGATTGTGAATCTATCCATCCAAACGTAAGCATCTTCGGCAATACGATGTATCGATGTGATGTGTTGAATTCTATTGTGTTGTGTTTCCGATAAATAATACAAAATAGCGCCAGAAGCAATGATTCCATTAGGTAATTCTTCTATACCAAAACCTTTTAGGGAATTGGTTTGAAAATGATTTATTAAAATTTCGGTTGCATAATCTTCTTTATAAACCCAATCTTCGAGATAAAAAGCATGAAAATTATCCCCGAATTTTTCTTTAAAATCACCTTTATTTTGTTTGGGAACTAAAATTTCGCTTGGGCTAAAGTTTTGCAACAATTTGTCTATATATTCTTCGTTCCCTTCGGAAGTAAGGAATTCTCCAGTAGAAACATCAAGAAACGAAACGCCAATTATTTTTTTACCAAAATAAATAGAAGCCAAAAAATTGTTCGTCTTAGAGTTTAAAACTTCATCATTCATAGAAACCCCAGGAGTGACTAACTCTGTTACACCTCGTTTTACAATGGTTTTGGTCATTTTAGGGTCTTCCAGCTGGTCGCAAATAGCAACACGAAGTCCCGCTTTGACTAATTTAGGCAAATAAGTATTGATAGAATGATGTGGGAATCCTGCAAGTGCGGTTTCAGTAGGTGAACCTGCACCACGTTTTGTCAGTGTTATTCCAAGTATTTTTGACGCACGAACAGCATCTTCGCCAAAAGTTTCGTAAAAATCGCCTACCCGAAATAATAAACAAGCATCAGGATATTTCCTTTTTATCTCGTTATATTGCTTCATTAATGGTGTTTCCTTGATTTCTTTCTCTTTTGCAGACAAAACTTTGTGGTTTAATTAGTAGGCGACGAATTTACTTATTTTGATTAAATAAATAACTAAATAATTTAACAACAATTTTGGAAAAAAAAAGTATCGCAATTCGATTTTATTTTTACATTTGCTATGTTAAACAATAATTAAAATTTAAAATGAAAAAAATTATATTTATTTTATCAGCTGTTGCTTTTTTTGGAGCAAATACTGTTAGTGCTCAAGAAGTTGCTACTAAAGCAAAAATGGAAGTAACTAAAAAAGTAAAAAAAGCTAAAAAAGGTGCTAAAGCAGCACTTCCACAAGTAGAAGGTGCTGGAATGGTTTTTGAAAGTGAAACAATCGATTATGGAACAATTGCACACAATGCAGAGCCAAATCGTCAATTTGTATTCACAAATAATGGTAATAAACCACTTATTATTTCAAATACTCAAGGATCATGTGGTTGTACAGTTCCAACTACACCTAAAGAGCCAATTGCTCCAGGTGCAAAAGGAATTATTGGTGTGAAATATGCTACAGATAGAGTAGGGCCTTTTACAAAAACTGTGACAGTAACTTCAAATGCTGAAGGAATGCCTTCAAAAATTTTAACTATTAAAGGTACAGTTTTACCAGACGCAACTCCAGCTCCAGCAGCAGGAACGGCTGAGCCTGTAAAAAGCTAATAGTTAAAAAATATTATTATTAAAGCTTCCTAAATATTTAGGAAGCTTTTTTTATAAAAAACATCATGCGAAAATTAGAAAATAGCGAATTAGACCGAAAATCGATTTCAGATTTTAAAGAAGCTACAAAAACACCTATAATTATAATTCTGGATGATATTAGAAGTTTGCATAATATAGGTTCCGTATTTAGAACTGCCGATGCTTTCCTAATTGAAAAAATATACTTGTGTGGTATTACTGCAAAGCCACCTAATAAAGAAATACATAAAACAGCACTTGGAGCAACAGAAACTGTAGCCTGGGAATACTATGACAACGTTTTGGAGCTTATTAATAATCTAAAAAAAGAAGATGTTTCCGTTTTTGCCATTGAGCAAGTGGAGAATTCGATTTTTCTTAATGATTTTAAAGTAGAAACTAATAAAAAATATGCTTTAATTTTTGGAAATGAGGTTTTTGGTGTAAATCAAGAAGCCATAAAACTATGTGATGGAACTATTGAAATCCCACAATTGGGAACCAAACATTCGTTAAATATTTCTGTGAGTGCGGGAATTGTAGTTTGGGATTTATTTGTAAAAATGAATTAAAAAACAAATGAAAATCTTCTAAATAATAGTTTCTTTCTTTTAAGGAGATAATTTAAATTATCTCCTTAAAAGAAAGAAACTATACATGTATAATAAATTTAATTTTTAGAAAATACTATTTATGGTTTTTTCTTCTTTCCAAATAAGCCATTTAACAAGCTTCCAGCTGCATTTTTAATTTCGTCTTTTTTAGGATCCTTTGTTTTTGTAGTATCGGCAGGGTCTTTTTTTCCGCCACCTAATAAGTTACCCAATGCTGAAGTTCCTTGATTAATTAGTTTGTCTTTCTGTAATTTTACAATTTGAGTTGCTAGATTTGTTGAAGCTTGCTTCATATCTGTGCTCACTTTTGGGTTTGTGAAATTTCCAGTCATTAAAGCAGTTATAGGAATATTTTCTATTTTAGCAGCATCAGAAGGAGTAAGTTTTGCTAGTAATTTATTTACTTCTGCACCTAAATATTTAGCGGGAACATCCATTTTAATGTTATAATTCATACTTTGGTCAAAACCATGAGAACCACCAATTTCAGCATTAATATCTTGGTATTTTATTTTGAAAGGTTTAACGTTGACTTTTCCATCTTTGAACGAAATAGCAGCTTTAATATCGTTTAAGTTTAGCTTGCTAACATCTAAAAATTTCACTTGTGAACCTAAAGCCGATAACATTTGAGAGTTATTAGGATTAATAGTAGTCGATAATAATTGTCCTAATAAATCACCAGTTATGGTTTTTAAATCAGGGGTCATTTCTACCGCATCAAGATTTCCAGATAATTTGATAGTTGAATTTATTTTTCCATTAATTACACCAGCAATTGGTGCGATTTTTTTTAACATATCTAACTGGGTAAATGTTTTAGCAATGTCTACTTTGCTTAAATCTAAATTCATATTAAAAGTAGGTACTTTTCCTTTTGTCGAAACCAATCCGTTTAGTCCAATTTGACCGTCAAAAATATTGGTTGTTAAATTCTGTAAGGTTACTGCTTCGTCTCGAATGATCATTTTTCCTGAAACTGCTTTTAGTGTTAGATTGTCATAAACAACAGTATTTGCTTTTGCAGTTATTGTACAATCTAAAAAGGCTGGAATTTTTACAGCTTCTTTTTTTGTTTTTGTTTCGGAAGTGGAGCTTGATTCTGAAGTGTTTTTTGTTGATACAGGAGTGGGTGCCATAAAATCAGATACTAAAAACTGGTTTGAATTCATGTTAAAATTTCCTTTCAAGATTTGATTTCTAAAGACAAATCCGTAAAAATTGTCTAATGTTCCTGTTAGTTGAATGTCTGAATTCCCTGTTTTCATATCCAATTGGTTCAAGCGAATTTGGTTTGGATTAAAAGCAATTACTGCTTGTTTTATTTGTACAGGTTTTGCCATTTCTGGACCAGCATAATTGAAACCAGTTAAAATAATATTTCCAGCATTCTGAATTTTTTCATATTGGCTTTTCTCAACTGATTGCATATCGAATTTTGTTGTCACATCAGCTTTTAGAATTCCAGAAAGTGGTTTGTCTAGCTTTACAGGATAGGCTTTGGTTACATTGGCTAAATTGATAGTTCCTTTTAATGAGGCATCAACTAAAGCATTTGTGGCTACATTTCGGATATTAGCTTTTGCATTAAAAACGTCTTGATCTATTCTAAACGATAATTTGTCTAGGTTTACATAAGTGTCGTTCATTAACCCAGTTTCGTTGATGATTTTAGTGTCAATAATGATATTTTGTACTGATTTTGGTAAATCAGGATATTGAAACGAGGCATTATTTGATGCAATAGCGATATTGAATTTTGGGACAGTTGTATCTGTAAGTTTTCCTTTTGCAAAACCTACTATTGAAAAGTCTCCTGAGGTTTTTACGGTATTCAAATCTCCTGCATAGGCGGCAGGTACAAGTCCTAAGAAATTTTTGAATGAAGATGTTGGGGTTTTAAAAGTTAAATCATAACCTTGGCCGTCTTCTAGTAATTGAATAAATCCATTAAACTCTAATGGTAATTCGTTAATTTTTGCCGTATTGTCTTTGAAGGTATATTTACTTTTTTCTAAATCTATTCCAAGGACTGCATCGAGAGAAATAGCAACGTTTTTCATATAGTTCATTTTGTCCATGTCTAATGAAATTTTCGCAGTCGATTTAGTGTCTAAATCTAAAACTTGTGATGCAAAATTACCTTTTCCTTCATGGTTTAGTTCGCTAATTACCATTTTAATTTTAGAACGTTCGTCGTAGTATTTGAATTTAAAGTTTTCTACTTTATAATTCTGAATATTCATAGCAAACGGTTTGCTTTTTTCGGTTTCTTGCTTTTTATTGTCTTTGATTGCTATATCAAAATTCCCGACACCATCTTTATTGAAAAGTATGTTTGCTTTTCCATTTTTAACAGAAATGGCTTTTAGTGTCATAGGTTCGTCATCACTATTGAATAATTCTCCGATAGACATTTGCAAGTTCAATTCTTCAAATGCTACTAATGTGTCTCCAGCAAAAGGCGCTTTATTTATTACAATTAGTTTTTGAATTCCAACATTGGCTTGCGGGAAACTTTTAAATAAACTCAAACTGGCATCTGCAAATGTTACTTTAGCATCTATGTTTTCATTAATGCTTTTTTCGATTTTAGCTTTAATTTGGTCTTTAAAAAATATAGGAATTGCAGCTAAAGAAGCTATAATCACTAATAAAAAAACACCAATTCCTATAAAGATTTTCTTTTTCATATTATTTGAATTTAATTCTAAAAGCTTCAAAGTAAAAAACTTACTGCGCTATCTTACAAAAATAGTATTTATAGTTTAAGTGTGTTGTAAAATATTCATAAAAAAAACAGGCAAAGGTTAATTTGCCTGTTTTTATAACTGATATTTTCATGAAAATCTAAGAAGCAATTTCCAATCGCTTCAATAAATTTTTAGTCAAAGTATGATGGGCGTATTCCTTATCTATATTCAGCGTTTTGTCATCTGAACTTGGTAATTCGTACATCGCATCAGTTAGTATTGCTTCACATAGCGAACGCAATCCACGAGCTCCTAACTTATATTCTAATGCTTTATCGACAATAAAGTCTAGTGCTTCATCGGTAATGTTAAATTCAACATCATCCATCATAAATAATTTTTGATATTGTTTGATTAAAGCATTTTTAGGTTGTGTCAAAATAGCACGTAAGGTTTCTCTGTCTAAAGGATCCATGTGCGTCAATACTGGCAAACGACCAATTATTTCTGGAATTAAACCAAAATCTTTAATGTCTTTTGGAATAATATATTGCAACAAATTGTCTTTGTCTATATTGTCAACATTTTTTGAAGTACTGTAACCAACTGCTTGACGGTTTAATCTTTTTGAAATTATTCTTTCAATACCATCAAAAGCGCCACCAGCAATAAATAAAATATCTTGAGTATTTACTTCAACAAATTTCTGGTCTGGATGTTTACGACCTCCTTTTGGCGGTACATTTACAACGGTTCCTTCCAAAAGTTTTAATAATGCTTGTTGCACACCTTCGCCCGAAACATCACGAGTTATAGATGGATTGTCACTTTTGCGAGCAATTTTATCTATTTCATCTATAAACACAATACCTCTTTCAGCTTTAGTTACATCATAATCGGCAGCTTGCAAAAGACGAGTCAAAATACTTTCTACATCTTCTCCTACATAACCCGCTTCTGTCAAAACGGTTGCATCGACAATTGCTAAAGGAACGTCAAGCATTTTTGCAATGGTTTTTGCTACTAATGTTTTTCCTGTCCCGGTTTGTCCTACCATGATGATGTTAGATTTTTCAATCTCTACTTCGTCATGATCATTTTGTTGCATTAATCGTTTGTAATGGTTGTAAACTGCCACAGACATTACTTTTTTTGTTTGGTCTTGACCAATAACATACTGGTCTAGAAAAGCTCTGATTTGTTTTGGTTTTTGTAAAACTAAATCGGAAGCTTGACGTGAAACCCCACTTGTTTTTAATTCTTCCAGAACAATTCCGTGTGCTTGCTCGATGCATTTGTCGCATATATGTGAATCGATTCCAGCAATTAACAAATTGGTTTCTGGTTTTTTCCTTCCACAGAAAGAACATTCTAATTTTTCTTTTGCCATCTTTTTAGATTTTAGATTTTAGATTTCAGATTTCAAAACTGCCAACTGAAATCTGAAATCTGTTATCTAATTTAACTTCTTCTCAACACTTCATCAATCATTCCATATTCTTTTGCTTCGTCGGCAATCATCCAATAATCACGTTCAGAATCTTTATGTACTTTATCGAAAGTTTGTCCTGAATGGTGTGATATAATGTTATATAATTCATCTTTTAGTTTCAACATTTCACGTAAGTTAATCTCCATGTCAGTCGCAACGCCTTGTGCTCCGCCTGATGGTTGGTGAATCATTACTCGAGAATGTGGTAAAGCTGAACGTTTTCCAGCTGCTCCAGCACACAACAAAACTGCTCCCATAGAAGCTGCCATTCCTGTGCAAATTGTTGCTACATCTGGTTTGATATATTGCATGGTATCATAAATTCCTAATCCTGCATAAACGCTTCCGCCTGGAGAATTTAGGTAAATTTGAATGTCTTTACTAGCATCGGCACTTTCTAAGAAAAGTAATTGTGCTTGTACGATGTTTGCTATTTGATCATCGATTCCTGTTCCTAGGAATATAATTCTATCCATCATTAATCTAGAAAAAACATCTAGTTGAGAAATATTCAACTGGCGTTCTTCTATAATATAGGGTGTCATGTTTGTTGGTGTCATTGCACCCACTATTTTATCATAATACATTGCGTTTACACCTTGGTGCTTTGTTGCAAATTTTTTAAATTCTTTTCCGTAGTTCATTTAAATTTTAGTTTAAAAGTTTATGTATTTAAAAGTTTAAAGTCGCAGAACTAAAACTTATAGTTTTTTTATTTTAAAGCAAAGTTCGTACCTTTTATTTTATGTGACAAACTGTCTCATTACTTTTTTAAAATTTAGAAATTTTAAAAAAATAAGCGTCTGAATTATATTATTCAGACGCTCAAATATACTAATTATTTTATTATTTATTCGCCGTACATTGCCGCAACGAATTGTTCATAAGTAACTTCTTTTGTAGTAGGATTTGCTTTTTCAACCAACATTTGTAAAAGTTTGTCTTTTGTTACTTGCTCAGACAATCTTTTTACTTCTTCTTGGTTAGATAAAACTCTTGCTACAATTCCTTCTACTTCTTGGTCTGTTGGATTTGTTTGTCCGAACTGTGCCATTTGCTGACGGATTGATTTTGAGGTAAAAGATTTTAAATCTTCAAAATTAATTTTGATATCACTTTGAGCCAAAGCACGACCTTCAATCATTTGAAAACGCAATCCTTTTTCTGAACGGTAATATTCCGCTTCTGCTTCTGCTGGAGATAATTTTTTCTCACCTACAGTTTGCAACCATTTTTTTAAGAATGCTTCTGGTAAATCGAATTTTGTGTTTTCGATTAATGCATTAACCACGTCATCTGTTAGTTTTTGCTGTGCTTGCTCTTCAAATTGAGATTCAGCATCTTCTTTTATTTTTGCTTTCAAGTCTGCTAATGAAGCTACTTTTCCTTCGCCAAAAAGTTTGTCAAATAACTCTTGGTTCAGTTCTGCTGGTTCAGTTTCGTTAATGTTTTCGATGGTAAAGTTTACATCAACTTCTAATCCATGTACGTCATCATGGTTTACTTTTAGGAAATCCATTAATTGATGATCGTCTTCAAATAAACCTTTTGTATTTACAGTAACAACATCACCAGATTTTTTCCCGATAAATTTAGCTGCCGTTTTTTTGTCTTTAAAAATATCTAAAGAAATAGTAATAGGATTGTTTATTCCTTTTTCTTCGTTTGTAAAAGTTCCTGAAACTTCCGTTTTTTCTGAAACGATGTCTTGAGGAATTGCTTTTCCAAATTGTTTTTGGATGCGTGTTACTTGTCCGTCGATTAATTTATCATCAGCAGTAACAATATATTTTACTACATCAGTTTTTGCGTCAAGATCTAAAGTAAAGAAAGGAGCTAATCCTATTTCGTATTGAAAAGTTAGTTCTTCTACTTCCCAGTTAAAAATTTCTTTTTCTATTTCTAATGGAGTTCCTAGTAATGCTAATCTTTCGGCAGTGATGAATCTTTCTAAAGCAAGATCTACAACTTTCTTAACTTCTTCTTGTTTTATGGCGCGTCCGTATTGTTTTTCTACTAAATCTTTTGGCACAGCACCTTTACGAAAACCTTTTACAGTTGCTAGAGGCATTTTTTCGTTGATACGTTTTGCTACTTGACCTTTATAATCTGTAGGCATTACTGTAATTTCGATAATTTCGGTTACAGCGTTTATTGCTATTCTTCTAATATCCATCTTCTCTTTAATTTACATAATAAAATTGGGTGGCAAAATTACAAAATTTCTGCCACCCAACAAATTTTTAACTTATCGAATTTTGCTATTTATCGTCATTTATGAATTTGTATAAAATAGATTGCGAAATAGATAGTAAAATACTAAAGATTAATGCGGTTAAGAACGAACTTATGTTAAATCCGTCTAACCAATGATCGCATAATAAAACAATCGCAGCATTGATAACCAATAGGAATAATCCTAAAGTAACCACTGTGATTGGAAAAGTAAAAAACACTAAAACGGGTTTCAAAAACGTGTTTAGTAATGCTAGAACAACCGCCACTTTGATAGCTGTTGTGATGTTGTCAACCTGAACTCCGCCCATAAAATAGGAGAGTGCTATAACAATAAGGGTTGTGATAAGTAAACGAAAAAGTAGTTTCATAATGTTTTTATTTGTTTAGATTTGATGATAATAAATTGATAATATCTTTATATAATGTTGATTCTGTTTCGTTTTTATCGGAATTAAATCCAGTAGATGGTGTTTTAAATCGGTGGTTGTAGATTTCTATTTTTTGACAATCTTCCTCTTTGTAAAATGTAAGCTCTATATGTTCAGTATTTGGACCAAAACTTATCATCATATCTCCATTTGTAGGTATATTTTCAATTCTTTCAATTATTTCATTAATAGCTATTGTGTCATTAACAGAAATAGAAGCTTCAATTTTATGATTAGAAATACTTTTGTATTTTACAATTTCTAATAATGTATAATTTTTATTTTTAAACCAAGTTCTTCCAGAGTTCATTTGTGCATTTATGTTATAGTTTATAGTAATAAAAAATATAAAAATAAACCTTTTCATTATGTATAAATTTTAAGTTTGAAAATTATTTCTCTAAAAACCGCACCGTTTTTTCAAAAAATTCAAGAGGATTTTCGGCATGAAGCCAATGTCCTGCGTTCGAAATAGTTTCTATTTCCCCTTTTGGAAAATGATGCAATATTGTTTCGAAATCCGAATCTAAAATATAATCTGATTTGTCTCCACGTAAAAATAAGGTTTCTTTTTCAAATATATTATGAAAAGGTAATGCTTTTCCTATTTCTTCGATTTTCTGATTGAAAACTTCTAAATTGAAACGGAAAGCCAATTGCCCTAGCGCTGACCAATACAAGTTTTTAAGCAAAAATTGTCGGGTGCCAAAGTCTGAAATGTATTCAGAAATTATGGCTTCAACATCCGAGCGTGATGGTTTTTTTGAAAAATCGACTGCATTCAATGCGGCTAAAATAGTTTGATGATGTATAGGATAAAACTTAGGTCCAATATCTGCAACGATTAGTTTATTTACTAATTCTGGATAAGTCGTAGCAAGCAACATGACTACTTTTCCGCCCATTGAATGTCCTATGACATCAACGGAAGTTAGCTGATGAAAGGCGCAATAATCGACCACGTCTTGCGCCATGATTTCGTAACTAAAATCGTCGGAATGGAACGATTTTCCGTGGTTTCGCAAATCTAATGCGTGCACTTGAAATCCTTGCTCGGCATATTTTGTTGTGAGTGTTTTCCAATTGTCTGACATGCCTAAAAATCCGTGAAGAATAAGGAGTGGCTTGCCTTCGCCTTCTATTTTTGAGTGTAACATAATATTTTAGAAGTTTTTTTTGTAATTATTTGAAGTGAATCCTGTAATTTAATACTTTCTATTAAATTAAAAAAATTCTGCGAAACATAAGTTTGAATTTATATAAACTTAAAAATCTCGGAAAATGTTTATTTAGTCTTTGCGAGTTTTTCTATTGTTAATCCTTGAACTAAAATACTAAAAAGGACACAGAAATAAGTAGCTATCAAAAGGATGTTTTTTGTTTCACTTTCGGGCAATGATAAAACTAAAGCTAAAGAAAGTCCACCTCGAAGTCCGCCCCAAGTAATTATTTTTGCTTCTTTGCTTTCAAGGTTTAATAATTTTGGAAAAAATAAATGTGGAAAGTAAACAATAAATACTCTTGATAGCAAAACAATAAAAACAGAAAACAAACCCAAAATGATATAACTTGTTTTGAAATCTATTACTAAAAGTACAAAAGCAATTAAAATGAATAAAATAGCATTAAGTATTACGTCGATTAACTCCCAAAATTTATGAACATATTCTTGTGTGATGTCGCTCATTGCTATTTCTTGTCTAAAATTACCAACCATAAGCCCCATTACCACCATTGCGAGTGCGCCGGAAATATGTATATAATTACTCATTGAATAACCACCCATAACAAAGGCAAGTGTCAATAATACTTCAGTTTCGTAGTGGTCGATAGATTTTAAAAGTAGATGTAAAAAATAACCTAATATCAAGCCTATTATTACTCCCCCTATAGCTTCTTGCAAAAATAAAATTCCAAAATGAGATAAACTAAAACTACCAGTATGTAAAGTGTCTAAAAGTGCTACAAAAACAACCACGCCAACGCCATCATTAAACAAACTTTCCCCAACAATTTTAATTTCTGTTTTTTTAGGAACATTAGCTTTTGTTAGTATTCCTATAACTGCTATAGGATCTGTTGGTGATATTAATGCGCCGAAAAGCAAACAATAAATAAAATCGATTTGTAGGTTTAACATCTGTGAAAGAACAAGAAATAAACCCGCAATAATGATAGTTGATAATAAAACGCCAAAAAAGGCAAAAATCGCGATCGATTTTATATGTGTTTTTATCTTATTCCAATCCGTATGCATTGCACCTGCAAAAAGTAAAAATCCTAAAAGAATGTCTAAGATAATTTTATCAATATGTGCATTTTGAATTAATAGTTTTATTTCCGTAAAAGGTAATTTGAGCCATATTTTTGAACTTAAAACCAGTATTGATAATATAGTTGAAATCAAGAACAAACCAATAACAAAAGGAAGTTTTAAATATTTTTGATTGATAAAAGCAAAACTTGCAGAAAGGCAAATTAAAATTATTAGTGCAAGGTATATATTCATTAGTCTTTTATGGTTAGTTCAATTTTTTTAAGGTTGTATTTTTTTTGCATCCAATTTTTTAATTTTTCTTTATCTTTTTCAGATAATTTTGGTTTGGAATCATAAAATAAAGTGGTCATTACAACTGTCGTATCTACAGTTGTAATGTTTTGATTTGAAAGCGAAATAGAATTTATATTTGGGAAAATAGTTTTAATTTCAGAAAATAATTGTTTGTTATCAAAAGTGTTTTCAATCAATTTTTGCTCCAATGTTACAATTCGTTGGTCTTTTTCGATTTCAAAACTTCCATTTTTATTTACTTCGTTTAGAATATCTTTTTTAAGTGCTTCTAGATTATCTGTTGCGTTTTGTTTTATTAAGAGTTTAGTGTTTTGTAGATCAAACGTATTTAGTTTATTGGTTAATTTTTTTATTTCATCTTCAGAGTAATTTTTTCTCAAAAAAGCCAATTCAATTATTTTTGGATTGTTGTTGTAATTTATTTTTTTATAAATTAGCGTGTTGCCATTTTCTACAAACTCTTTTTCGATAAAAAGATTGGCATTTTGTTTAAATTGCTGTTCTTTAAACAAACGATAGGCAAAAAATGAACTCGGTAAAAGCATTAATAAAACAATTACAGTTATGCCATATTTTACTTGTTTTTGATTTTTAATATCAATTTGTGTTGATGCTGGATAATTCAAATATTTTACAATACTAAAAGTAGCAATACAAATAAAAACACAGTTAATACAATACAGAAACAAAGCACCAAAAAAGAATTTATAATTGCCAATCGCTAATCCATAACCAGCTGTGCAAAGTGGTGGCATTAATGCTGTGGCGATGGCTACGCCAGGAATTGGATTTCCTTTTTCTACTCTTGTTATGGCAATAACACCTGCCAAACCTCCAAAAAAAGCGATTAAAACATCATAAATATTTGGAGAAGTTCTTGCTAATAATTCAGATTGTATTTCTTTAAACGGGCTTAAATAAAAATAGACTGTTGCGACAAATAAACTTGTAATTGTTGCAATAAGTAGATTTTTTAGAGATTTTTTTAAAAGTATAAAATCATAAACTCCTAAGGCAAAACCAGCGCCAACAATTGGTCCCATTAACGGAGAAATTAACATTGCTCCAATAACTACTGCTGTAGAATTTACATTCAAACCAACTGATGCAACCATAATTGCGCAAACCAAAATCCACAAATTAGACCCTGTAAATGAAATATTATCTTTTACAACTTCTAATGTCTTTTTTTTTCCAGCTTCCCCTTCGTGTAAGTTAAATAAGTTTCTTATTATTTTCACCATTGTTTAAAGTTTATTTATGCGGTTTTGGATGTTGTACAATCTTTATTCCATTATAACATTCTCAAACTTTAAAAACACACAATACCCTAATTTCTTTTCTATTTTAATTTTTGCAAATACATATTCACCACATTATCCAAACCTAAATATAATGATTCAGAAATAAGAGCGTGACCTATAGAAACTTCCATCAAATTTGGAATATTTTGATTAAAAAAATGAATGTTATCTAAACTCAAATCATGTCCAGCATTAATGCCAATGCCGAGTTCATTGGCTAAAATAGCCGCTTTTGTATAAGGTTCGATAGCGTTTTTATTTCCCAAACCGTATTGGTGAGCAAAAGCTTCGGTATATAATTCGATTCTGTCAGTTCCTGTAATTTTTGCTCCTTCAATCATTTCGAGAACGGGATCTACAAATATGGAAACTCGAATATTATTGCGTTGAAATTCTTGTGTAATTTCGGTCAGGAAATCTTTGTTTTTAATCGTGTTCCAACCCGCATTTGAAGTTAAATTACTATTAGCATCAGGAACCAAAGTCACTTGCTTTGGTTTTGTTTCTAGCACTAAATTGATAAACGAAAGTTCTAACGGATTTCCTTCTATATTGTATTCGGT
Organism: Flavobacterium sp.; assembly: GCF_039932285.1. Taxonomy (GTDB): domain Bacteria; phylum Bacteroidota; class Bacteroidia; order Flavobacteriales; family Flavobacteriaceae; genus Flavobacterium. The sequence continues at coordinate 29,939 of NZ_JBDTQE010000009.1, read as the reverse complement.
ATAAACGATTGGTTTCAAATCTCGTGCGTCTTGGTAACGAATATGTCTTTCGTCGGGACGCGGATGTATTGTGATTCCTTGTGCGCCAAATTTCTGAATATCGGCAGCGACTTTTAGTAAATCAGGTACATTTCCGCCACGAGAATTTCGTAAAGTGGCAATTTTATTAATATTTACACTTAACTTGCATTGATTTTGAGTCATTATAAACTTAATTTGTATTTGTAAATCACAAAAATACAAACTAAAACAAGCATAGTAACTTATTTTTTAATTATTTTGCAGTAGATTTATACCACAATGAATATTTTATCAGACTATATTAATAACGATTACAAACCGCTCGACATTCACGAAACTGTTGCTGTTGCGCAGGATTTTTTTGTAGAAGCACCGTTTTCGCATTTTCCGATTATGGATGAAGGTGTGTTTATTGGAAATTTGTCTAGTGAAGATGTAGAAACTTTCGATTTTAATAAAAAAATCATCGATTATAAATATACGCTCGAAGGTTTTTTTACGAAAAACGATTCGATTTGGTTAGATGTATTAGAAGATTTTGCTAAAAACCAAACGACTGTTTTGCCAGTTCTCGATGAGAATAATAAGTATTTAGGATATTATGAAATTGTAGATGTGATTCGTTTTTTTAACGAAACGCCTTTTTTAAAAGAATCTGGAGGTATTATTGTTATCGAAAAAAATATTACTGAATATTCTTTTAGTCAGATTTCACAAATTATAGAAGGAAATAATGGTCGAATTTTAGGTTTGTTTGTTTCGGATTCAACCAATGGAAAAATACAAATAACGATTAAAATTGCCACTGGCGGAATGAACGAAATTATTCAAACGTTTCGTCGTTACGAATATGGAATTATTTCTGATCATCAAGAAGATAATTACATAAACAACTTAAAAGAGCGCTCGGAATATTTAGACAAATACCTTAATATATAGATATTCGTGGATTTGTTTATTCGGTTATTTTTTATCCGAATAACTAAACCCACAAATAATCAAACCAACATTAAAAATGAAAATAGCTGTTTTTGGACAATTTTATCAGAATTCTACTTCGCCAATTATCGAACGATTGTTTGCTTTTTTGAATCAAAATAAAGTTGAAGTTATTATCGAAGAGAAATTTGCTGCTATTTTAGTCGAAAACAAATCGATTACAAACACTTATGAAAAATTTAGTTCTCACAAAGATTTAGACAAAAGTTTTGATATGCTCATTAGCGTTGGTGGTGACGGAACTTTTTTGAGAGCCACGACATTGGTAAGGAATTCAGGAATTCCAATTTTAGGGATTAATGCGGGAAGATTAGGATTTCTAGCTACTGTTCAGCAAGAAAATATTGAAATTTTTCTGCAAATGGTTCTCGAAAAAAAGTATACTATTTCTAAACGTACTTTATTAAGTTTAAAATGTTCCAGTAAAGTTGAAGAAATAAAAGAGTTGAATTTTGCGATGAACGAAATTACCGTAAGCAGAAAAGATACCACTTCGATGATTACTATTGAAACTTATTTGAACGGAGAATACTTAAATTCTTACTGGGCTGATGGGTTAATTATCTCAACACCAACAGGTTCTACGGGTTATTCGATGAGTTGCGGCGGACCTATTCTTACCCCCGAAGCAAACGGTTTGGTTATAACACCCATTGCTCCACATAACTTAAACGCCAGGCCGCTTGTGATTCCGGATAATACCGAAATAAAACTTAAAGTTTCTGGTCGTGAAGAAAATTACTTGGTTTCGCTAGATTCTAGAATTGCATCGGTAAAAAATGAAGCGATTTTAACGATCAAAAAAACGCCTTTTAAAATCAATATGGTTGAAATTCCTGAGGAAACTTTCTTGAAAACATTACGAAACAAACTACTTTGGGGCGAAGACAAACGAAATTAATCTTACCTACAAATACTACAACTCTTTATTTTTCGTTTTTACATCATAAAAAACTATTAATTATTTGCTCTGGATAACAAATTTCACTTTGTTAAGTGTTCAGAATTAGTATATTTGCACCCTTATTAAAAATAAATGAGAAAAACGACTTACATTTTAACGATATTTCTTCTGTTTCAGATGGCTAATGCACAAATACATGAGATTGGTATTTTTGCTGGAGGAAGTAATTTTATAGGAGATGTAGGAAGTACTCAATATATCGCGCCGAATATGCCAGCCTTTGGAATATTGTATAAGTGGAATAAAAATCCGAGATATTCTTGGCGATTCTCAGTAACACAATCTAAACTAAAAGGGGTAGATGCAAAATCTGATATAAACTCTCGCAAAGAAAGAAATTTCACTTTCGAAAATACAATTACTGAATTTTCTGCTGGATTTGAGTTTAACTGGTTCGATTTCAACTTGCACAAATCTGGATTTATATCAACACCCTATTTATATACTGGTTTAAGTTATTTTACTTCCGATGATTTATATGTCGCAAACAACAAATATGTTTCAAATGGTAATTCAGGAGGAATTGCATTACCTATTATTGGTGGTTTAAAAATGCACATTGCTGATAGCTTTGTTTTGGGAATTGAAGCCGGAGCGAGATATACATTTTCAGACGATATTGACGGAAGTTTGCCTAAAAACGGAAATTTACAAAATTTAAAATTTGGTAATATAAATAGTAAAGATTGGTATGTTTTTACTGGACTTACACTAACCTATACTTTTGGAAATAAACCTTGTTATTGTAACGACAAATAAAAATGAGCTTGCTAACTTCTATAAATACCGACAATCTTCCTAAACATTTAGCCATCATTATGGATGGTAATGGTCGGTGGGCAAAAAAACAAGGAATGTTGCGCGCTATTGGTCATGAAAATGGAACAAAATCTGTAAAAATAACGGTAGAAGCTTGTGCAAAACTAGGAATAGAAAACCTTACATTATATGCTTTTTCAACCGAAAATTGGAATAGACCAAAACTAGAAGTAGATTTATTAATGAAGTTACTAATTAATTCTCTGAAAAAAGAATTAGCTACTCTAGTAAAAAACAACATCAAATTAAACTCTATAGGAAATCTTGAGAATTTGCCGAAATCTGTTCAAAAAGAACTAATAGAAGTAATTGAGAAAACAAAAAACAATACCAGAATGACCCTGACTTTAGCATTGAGTTACGGATCAAGAGAAGAAATCATAAATGCTGTTAAAAAAATTAGTGATAAAGTTAAAAATAATATAATTTCAATAGATTCTATTGACGATTCAATATTAAATAAGCATCTTTACACGCACAATCTACCCGACGTAGATTTAGTAATAAGAACAAGTGGTGAACACCGCATTAGTAATTTCTTGCTTTGGCAAATAGCTTACGCAGAATTTTATTTTACAGATGTGTTGTGGCCAGATTTTAGTGAAGAAAATTTATATGAAGCCATTATTAGCTATCAAAAAAGAGAACGTAGATTTGGAAAAACAAGTGAACAAATTAAATAATTTATTTAATACAGTAAACAATACAAAATTAGTATTGTTATTTTTAGTTTTAGTTAGCGCGGTAAAAGTTAATGCACAAGATCGTGTTCCTTTTGATCAAGGTAAAACCTATATATTAAAAAAAGTAAGCGTTACAGGGAAAATCACTTATAATGAACAAACTATTGTGACTTTTGCTGGTCTTGAAAAAGGGCAATCTATTACAATTCCAGGGGAAGAAATTAGCAATTCGATAAAAAAGCTATGGAAACTAGGTCTTTATAACGATGTTAATTTTTATGTAGACAAAATAGAAGGAGATAGTATTTCGTTAGAACTAAATATTAATGAACTTCCTAAACTAAAAGAAGTAAAATTTGTAGGGATCAAAAAAGGGAAACTAGAAGCCATAACTAAAGATACGGAACTAACATCTGAGAAAATAGTTAACGAAAACCTTATCACAACCACTAAAAATTATATTGAAAATAAATATAAAAAAGAAGGTTATTATAATACAAAAGTAAATATTGTAACTACCGAAGATACAGCAACTATAAACCATGTAAATATGGTTGTAAATGTAGATAAAGGTTCTAAAGTTAAAGTTTCTAAAATAACTATAAACGGTAACACGCAATTTACGGATTCAAAAATTCGTGGTGCAATGAAAAACACAAAACAACAAAGTGTGCTTCATATCTTTAAATCGTCAAAATATATTAAAGACAAATACAAAGAAGACTTAACTTCAATTGTAGATAAATACAAAGAAAATGGTTATCGTGATGCAAGAATTGTGTCAGATTCTGTAGTTTTTGATAAAGAGAAAAATAAAATAGCAATAACTTTAAATATCGAAGAAGGTAATAAGTATTATTTTGGAGATATTAAATTTTTAGGAAACACGGTTTATAGTGATCAACTTTTAAGCAGATCTCTTGGTATTAAAAAAGGAGATGTATACAATGGTGTGCTTTTAGAGCAAAGAATTGCAGACAAATCTAAGCCAGATGGAGATGATTTAACGAATCTCTATCAAAATAATGGTTATCTTTTCTCTACAATAAACCCTGTTGAAGTTGGTACAGCAAACAATATTATAGACATGGAAATTCGTGTAATAGAAGGACCTCTCGCTTATTTTAATAAGATATCTGTTGTAGGTAATGACAAAACAAATGATAAGGTTATTTATCGTGAATTGAGAACTAAACCTGGAGACATATATAGCAAAGAAACTTTAATTAGAACTATTCGTGAAATAGGACAATTGGGATTTTTTGATGCTGAAGCAATAAAACCAGATTTCGAAAATGTAGATGCAGCAGCAGGAACGGTTGATATTAAATATAATTTAGTAGAAAAAGGAGCTAGCCAAATAGAATTACAAGGAGGTTATGGTGGTGGTGGATTTATAGGAACATTAGGTCTTTCATTTAATAATTTTTCTATAAAAAATATTTTCAAAAAAGAAGCTTACCATCCATTGCCTATGGGAGACGGACAAAAATTAGCATTGCGTTTACAAGGAAGTACAAATTTTCAAACCTATAGTTTTTCATTTTCAGAACCATGGTTTGGAGGAAAAAAACCTATAAGTTTTTCAACGTCAATAGCTTACACTAAGCAATTTGGCTACAGTTCATCTTATAAAGCAGATAAGTCGAAATATATGAATATCTTTTCGGTATCAGTAGGTATTGCAAAAAGATTGCAAGTTCCAGACGATTTCTTCGTGTTGTCACATTCTATAAGTTATCAGCATTATGATTTAAATAATTTTAATAGTGCCTTATTTACTTTTGGAAATGGAGCTTCAAGAAATTTAGCTTACACGATAGGGTTAAGTAGAAACAATAAAGGTACAAATCCGATTTTCCCAACCTATGGTTCAGAGTTTAGTCTTACTGGAAAATTTACGTTACCTTATTCATCATTTAGCGGATTTAATTATGGAGATTTAGAAAATCAGGAAGAATATAAACTAAAAAATACTGTTGACCGTTCAAATTCATTAGATGGTAACGGTAACATAGTTCAAATAGGTGATTATATAGATGTTAATGGTAATAAAGTTGTTGATTATAGATTAGCTGCTGTTGATAGAGCCAAGGTAGATCAGAAAAAATTTAATTGGTTAGAATATTATAAAATTAAGTTTAAAGCAGAATGGTTTACAAAAATTTACGGTAAATTAGTATTACGTACACTTGGAGAATTCGGTTATTTAGGAGCATACAATCAAGGAAGAGGTATTGTTCCTTTTGAAAGATTTGTTGTGGGTGGAGATGGTTTAGGGGGTAATTATATGACTAGTAATGAAAACATTCAAGTAAGAGGATACAAAAATAATGGAAGTTTATCTGTAAATGGAAATAATGGAGATCCTATTTATAATAAGTTTTCATTAGAATTAAGATATCCAATTACATTGAAACAATCAGCTTCAATTTATGCCCTTACATTTGTAGAAGGAGCAGGGTCATATAGTAATTTTAAAACATATAATCCATTTGTAATACAACGTTCTGCAGGATTAGGATTAAGGGTATTTATGCCTGCTTTTGGTTTATTAGGAATAGATTTCGGACATGGTTTTGATGCGCCTCAAGGGACTACAATCAAAAACGGATGGGAAACACATTTTATAATAGGTCAACAATTTTAATTATATTTGGCACGATAGTTGGACTTAACATTTCAAGTTTATGAAAAAGTTTTTTTTATTGTTACTAATTTTTGGAATTACTTTAACTGCTAGTGCGCAAGCAAAAGGAGCTAAAATAGGATACATTGATATGGATTATATTCTGGAAAATGTACCTGAATACAAAGAAGCGTCAGTTCAATTAGAACAAAAAGCTCAAAAATGGAAACAAGATATTGAGGTTAAGAAAAATGCGATTAAAAAATTAGAAGAAATTCTTAAATCTGAAAGAGCTTTACTGACAAAAGAACTTATAGATGAGAGAGAAGAAGAAATTAAGTTCCTTGAAAATGATTTGATAGATTATCAACAAAAGAGATTTGGTTCCAATGGAGATTTTATGATTCAAAAAATATCTATTGCAAAACCTGTACAAGACCAGGTTTTTACAGTAGTTCAGGACATAGCAGAAGCAAGAGGATATGATTTTATTTTTGATAAATCGTCCGATTTAACGATGCTTTTTTCTGCAAAAAAGTTTGACATTAGTGATAGAGTAGTAAAAACTATTGTTAATGCAGAAAAGAGAGAGCAAATAGGTAAAAAACAACTCAAAGCTATACAAGCAAAAGAAGACGAAAAAGAAAAAATAGATGATAATCCCGCTTTAGCAGAAAGGCAAAAAATCCTGGATGATAAAAAAGCCATAAGAGAAAAAGCAATTGAGGATCGTAAACAAACGGCAGCTCAAAAGAAAAAAGATTTTGAAGATAGAAGAAAAAAATTACTAGAAGAACAAAAAGAAAATAAACCCAGTACAATTACAGATTCTACTTCAACAAAAAAATCAGGGTTAGATGATTACAATAAAATAGAAGATCGCAAATTAGCCCAAGATTCTATTAAAAATAGTAAAGAAGTTGCACGACTAAAAAGCATAGAAAACAATAAAAAAACACTTGAAGAGCGTAAAAAGGCATTAGAAGAAAAAAAGAGAAAAATAATAGCCGATAGAGAAATAGCAAAACAAGCAAAAGAAAAAAAATAATAAAAGAAAAAATTAAAATTAATTAATACACTAATACTAAAAATGATGAAACAGATTAAAACTTTACTTATTGCAGCAGTTATGTTTTTTGGTGCTAGCACAATGAATGCTCAGACAAAAACAGCACACATCGATGTTAACGATTTATTATCTAAAATGCCAGAAATGACATCTGCAAAAGCACAGTTAGACAAACTAAGCAAAACTTTCGATGCAGAATATGGTACAATGGTAACTGAATACCAAACAAAAATGAAAAAATACGAAGGTGAAGCTGCAACTGCAACTGAAGCTATAAACGAGACTCGTGCAAAAGAAATGCAAGACATGGGGCAACGTATTCAACAATACAGAGATTCTGCTCAAAAACAATTACAAGACAAAGAACAAGAAATTGTAAAACCAATTATGGATAAAGCTAAAGCTGCAATCGTAAAAGTTGGAAAAGCAAAAGGATACCAATACGTTATGGATTCTGCAAGTTTAATCCTTGCTGATGGTCCTAATTTATTTGAAGACGTAAAAAAAGAATTAAAATTTTAATAATATAAATTTTAACTTAAAAAGTTAACCATATTAATTTAAAATAATATATAATGGGAACAGAATTTTAATTCTGTTCCCATTTTTTATGTTATAGTTATATCGTTTTTTAGGTATTTAGAAGAGCGTGAAAATTGTATTAACTTAAGTTTTTTTTATTATATGATAAGTTTATTGTATGAATTTTTTCTATAAATTATAGTATCATAGGGTTTTATTTTAATCCATTTTCTAAAATAGAATATATACTTGTCATGAGTTTTTGAACAAGCTTAAAAAGTGAGTTGGGTTTAAAAAATGTTAAATATCATTTGTAAACATAAAACCCCGTGTTATTTTTACAATGACACGGGGTTAATAATTTTGTTTTTATATTATCTTATAACAAACTCAATACGTCTGTCAGTGTCAAATTCAGCTTCAGAACAGTTTATTTTACAATTGGATAAAAGTTTGCTTTCTCCATAGCCTTTAGCTTCTAATCGGTCTGTATTAATTCCCTTTGCAATTAAGTATTTTTTCGCTGCTTTTGCTCTTTTATCTGATAAAATCATGTTGTATTTATCAGAACCTCTAGAGTCAGTGTGGGCATTAATTATGATTTTCATCTCTGGATTATCGTTTAAAACAGTAAATATTTTGTTTAATGACAAGGTAGATTCTTTTTTTATCGATGCTTTATTAAAATCAAAATAGATGTTCTCGATGGTAATTGCATTTTCTTTAATTTCTGCTTTTGCCTGATTTAACTGAATGTTTACATTCGAATTATCATTTTCAGTATATATTGGCATTTCAAAATCTAAATAGCCGTCTTTTTTTGCCACGATCGAATAATTCTCTAAGGGCTCTATTTCAAAATTATAGCTTCCATTATTACTGGAGATTTGTGAAGAAACTTCTTTTCCATCTTCATCTAATAAACTAACTTTAGTGTTTGGTAAAAGAATTCCACTTTGTTTTTCGGTTACTAAACCTTTTAGATTAAAAACGGTTTCTTGTAATTCGAAATGGTAAATATCATATAATCCTGAACCTCCTGCTCTGTTTGAAGTCACATAACCACTATTTTTTGTAGCAAGTATAAATGCCACTTCATCTGCGGGTGTATTAATTGTTTTTCCCAAATTTAAAGGGATTGTATATCTATTTTTTTTAATTTTTGATATAAAAACGTCCTGTCCACCGTAACCATTATGTCCATTTGAAGAAAAATATATTTCTTTATTGGTTGGGGAGGCATAAGCAAATTTTTCGTCCTTTTCAGTATTTATAACTTTTCCTAAATTAATTGGATTTACAGGTATTCCATTAGCATTTATTTCAGCAACATAAAGATCAAACCCCCCAAAACCTCCAGGCATATTTGAAGAAAAATACATTTTTTTGCCATCTGGAGTAATTGAAGGATTTTCGATAGAATAACTGATATTATTAAAATCTACGGGAATTTCATTAATCCAAGTGTATTTGTTAGAATCAAAAACTGATTTATATAACTGATAATTTTTAGAGTTTCCTTCAGCACTTTTAGTATAGTATACTGTTTTTTCATCAATAGAAAAAGCTAATCCGCCTTCATTCCCTTTAGAGTCTAAAGCATAAGCGAAGAAGTTTGGTCTAGATAAGTTGCCTCTTAGATCCATATTTAAGCAATATAAGCCGTTGTATGGATTGTTAGTGTTTTCATCTTTTCCTGCTCCAATTGCTCCTGTTTTTCTAGACGAATACATAATATATTTACCCATAAAAAAAGTAGATCCGATATCTGATAATTTTGTATTTATTGCAGTTGGAACTACAGTATATAAGTCTTTTGCTTCGTCAAAATTATAATTAGCTAATATTTCTGAACCTTTATTTTTTATAAATGAGTTTTGAGCAAAATTTATGTTAGTGATAAATAAAATTAATATTACAAATATTGATTTTTTCATAAAAATATAATTGAAAAATGTATTGTTTTTGATAATGTGGCGCAAAATTATCATTTTAAATCAATTATATGTATGAAATAAGATTAAATGCTAAAATAATCGATAAAACACATATTTTGCAATAGAGGCTAAGTGTTTTTTAAGATGTTTTTGTTGAAAAATTAAAATAAATAAGCTTAAAATCAACTAATTAATAATTATTACAAATATAATAACTCTTCTAGATAATCTCGTTTGTTAGATAGACGAGGGATTTTATGTTGACCTCCTAATTTATCTTGATTTTTTAACCAATCATAAAAAAGATTCTCACGAGCAACATTTATAGTAAGCTGATTCAATGTCATGTTATTGTAGCGTTTGGCTTCGTAATCTGAATTTAAAGCTTGAATATTTTCGTCTAAAGTTTTTGTGAAAAACGCAATATTATCTGGTTGCTTTCTAAATTCAATAATCCATTCGTGCGAACCTTTTTCTTTACCTTTCATAAAGATGGGTGCTACAGTATAATCTTTTACTTCAGAATTTGTTATTTTACAAGTTTTAGCAATAGCCATATCCGTGTTTTCGACCATCAACTCTTCACCAAAAACATTAATATGGTGTTTTGTTCTTCCTGTAACTCGAATTCTGTAAGGATTTAATGAGGTAAATCTCACTGTGTCACCTATTAAGTAACGCCACAAGCCAGAATTTGTCGTAATAACAATGGCGTAATTTTTATTAATTTCTACTTCAGCTAATCGAATTATTTTTTCGTTTGGTGTGCCAAAAACATCCATCGGAATGAATTCGTAAAAGATTCCGTAATCTAACATTAATAATAAATCACTAGAATTATTCAAATCTTGAATGGCAAAAAAACCTTCGGAAGCATTGTATACCTCGTAATATTTAAAATCTTGTTTGGGCAATATTTTTTTGTATTGGTCACGATATGGGTCAAAACTTACACCACCGTGAAAATAAACTTCAAGATTAGGCCAAACATCAAATAAATTATTTTTTCCAGTTTCTTCTAATGCTTTATTTAGTAAAACCATCATCCAAGACGGAACACCTGCAAAACTGGTCACATTTTCTATTTTTGTTTCGTTTACAATAGCAAGTAATTTAGTTTCCCACTCGCTCATGAGTGATGTTTTGTTGCTTGGCGTACTACTAAATTCGGCCCAAAACGGCATATTGTCTATTAGTATTGCTGACAAATCACCAAAAAAAGTATTGTTATCTTCATACAATTGCTTGCTTCCTCCCAAACGCAAACTCTTACCCGTAAATAGTTGTGAATTTTCGTTATTGTTCAAATACAAACACAATAAATCTTTACTCCCTTTATAATGACAGTCTTCTAGTGCGGAGTTGCTTACGGGAATAAATTTACTTTTAGCATTAGTAGTTCCGCTCGATTTTGCAAACCATTTGATTGGTTCATTCCAAAAAACGTGCTGTTCTCCTTTTCTAGTTCGTTCTATAAGTGGTTCTAAATCTTCGTAAGTAGAAACGGGAACTCGCTCCTGAAATGTATGATATGTTTTTATAGAATTGAAATCATATTGTCTTCCAATAATCGTGTTTTCTGATGCTCTAATAAGATTTATCAATAATTCTTCTTGTACTTCATTAGGGTATTTTAAAAACAACTCAATCTGATGAATACGTTGTTTCAAAAACCATGAAGCAATAGAATTTATGATTGGTAAAGGCATTTTATGAATTACGGATTATGAATTATGAATTACGAATTATAACTTTACCAAAAATAAGATTTTTTTTTAAAAATCCTAATTCATTAAATCTTAAATCCAAAATGCAATACGAAGGAGTTTTAACTAAAATGCAAACCGAAATTGGGAAGCCAATTCAATATTATCTGATATTTGAAAACAGTTTTCTAAATGTAAATCAATTACTTAGTAAAGAATTAGAAATTAGTTTTCAAGGTTACCAATGTTTGAATTGCAAGAAAAAAAAGAAAATTTTCCGACAAGGATTTTGTTATGATTGTTTTATGGGAAGTGCTTCTGCAGGAGATTGGATTATGAAACCCGAGCTTTCTACAGCACACTTAGATATTGAAGACCGAGATTTAGTTTATGAAAAAAAAGTACAATTACAACCACATATTGTTTATTTGGCTTTGTCTAGCGAAGTGAAAGTGGGTGTAACTCGTGGCTCGCAAGTCCCAACTCGATGGATAGATCAAGGTGCCGTGCAAGCCATTCCTATTGTAGAAGTTCCTAATAGATACTTAGCAGGAATTACCGAAGTTGCCCTAAAAAGTCATTACGCAGACAAGACCAATTGGCAAAAAATGCTAAAAAATGAAGTTCCCGTTGCCGATTTGATAAAAGAAAGAGCTAGTTTAAAATATTTGATACCTAAAGAAGTACAAGAATATTTTGATATAAATAAAAATGATTTGTACGAATTGCAATATCCAGTTTTACAATATCCAAAAAAAGTCACTAGTTTAAACTTAGATAAATCCCCTAATTTCTCTGGAAAATTATCTGGTATAAAAGGTCAATACTTGATTTTTGAAGATGGTACAGTATTTAACGTAAGAACTTTTGAAGGCTATGTTGTAAAGATTAGTTTGTAGGTTTATTTGTCAGGAATTTATAGAGTAATTCTTAATTTTCTCTTCAATTGAATCTAATATTTTAACATAATCTTCTTGATTTTCTACAAAATCGAAATCAGAAACATCAATTACCAATACATTTAAATCGGTTTGTGATTTGATATAATCTAGATAACCATAATTTATCTTTTCTAGATAGTCTGCTTCAATTTCTTGCTCGTAACTTCGACCTCTTTTTTTAATGTTTTGAAGTAATCTATCTGTATTTTGATATAAATAAAGATACAAATCAGGTTTTTGCATTTCTTTATATATTATATCAAAAAGGGTTTTGTATAGCCTGAATTCGTCTTCTTGTAGTGTTACTTTAGCGAAAATTAAGGATTTGAAAATGTGATAGTCAGCAACAACAAAATCTTTAAACAAATCAAATTGCGATAAATCGTCAGATAATTGCTGGTATCTATCGGCTAGAAATGACATTTCTAAAGGAAAAGCATATCGGTTTTGGTCTTTATAAAATTTAGGCAAAAAAGGATTGTCAGCAAAACGCTCTAAAACTGTTTTAGCGTTAAAATCTTCGGCAATTTTTGTTGCCAAAGTTGTTTTTCCTGCACCAATATTTCCTTCAATGGCAATATAATTTAATTGATTTATACTGTGTTTTTTTAATAGAAAATCTAAATCACTAACCATTTTACAATCACTTTTATCTTTACAGGTTTCAATTAGTTCTTGAACCGATTTATTCAGTATTGGGTGTTGCCATTCGAGTTTTAAATCCAACATAGGTAACAATACAAAAAGCCTATTTTGCATCTGTTGATGCGGAATAGTTAGTGTTTCGGAACTGTAAGTTTCTTCATTAATATCAATAATATCAATATCAATAATTCTAGCTTGGTAATTTTCTGTATTCTGTCTAATTCTGCCTAATTCTTTTTCGATAGAATCTGTTTTTTGCAATATTTTTTCAGCAGAAAAAGAAGTATGTAAAACCAAGGCGCAATTATAAAAAGGATCACTGTCAAAACCCCAAGATGGCGTTTCATATAAGTTAGAAACACGGAGAATTAATCCAATTTTCTTATGAATCAATTGGATGCATTTTTCTATGTTTTCTAAACGATTTCCTTGGTTACTACCAAGTGATAAAACTACTTTTTGCTGCATTTTCATATATAAAGCAAATTAACTAAAAAGAAATTTACAATCTTATTATATTTGCCAAGTGTTAATAACTAATTTAAGTTGTAACAAATTTAACAAAACACGACTTATAAGTATTAAATAATTAATTATGAAGTTTTTAGGAAATGTATTGTCAACCATTGTAGGTTTGTTTGTTTTTTGCATGTTATTCTTTTTTGGAATATTACTTATTGCAGCCATTTTTGGAGGAAATTCCTCGAGAACGGTTGTCAAAAATAATTCCGTTTTAGAATTAAATCTTGAAGAAGTTACAAATGATTATGGGGGAAAATTTAATTATGAAGAAATAGGATTTTATGAAGCCAATCATGACGGATTGACAGATATCCTAAAAGCTATTGAAGCAGCAAAAAATGATGAAAAAATAAAAGGAATTTCAATTCTAAATAACACTTTGGCACTTGGCGTTGCTCAAACAAAAGCCTTGCGTGATCAATTGGAGGATTTTAAAAAATCAGGGAAATTTGTGATGGCTTATGGTAATGTTTATTCTCAAAAAGATTATTATTTGAATTCAGTTGCGAATACAGTTTATTTAAATCCAGTAGGAGAGCTTGACTTCAAAGGACTTTCGACTGAAGTGATGTATTATAAAGATTTTCAAGAGAAAACAGGATTAAAAATGGAGGTTATTCGCCATGGAAAATACAAAAGTGCTGTCGAACCATTTTTGTTAAACCAAATGAGTCCTGAAAACAGAGATCAAATCACAACCTTCTTAACTTCCATATGGAATGCTATGGCTATCGATATTTCGAAATCAAGAAATATTCCGGTGGCACAATTAAATACTATTGCTTCGGGATTGTTAGCTAGAACTCCGGAAATGGCTTTGCAAAACAAATTAATTGATAAAATTGCTTACGAAGATGTGTACCACGATGATATTAGAAAAGTGCTGAAAGTTGATTCTGACGATGATTATAACACTATTGATATTATGGATTATGCCCAAGATATTGCTACATCAACTTCCGATTTTGAAACAAAAGACAAAATTGCAGTTATTTATGCTCAAGGAGAAATAGGTTCTGGAGAAGGTGATATAAATACCGTTGGGGAAGGTTCTATGCGTCGTTCGTTGCAAGAAGCGAGAAAAGATGATAATATAAAAGCTATCGTTTTGAGAATAAATAGTCCAGGAGGAAGCGCATTAACTTCCGATTTGATTTGGAGAGAAATCGAAATTACTAAGAAAGTAAAACCCGTTGTGGTATCTATGGGGAATTTAGCAGCCTCTGGAGGTTATTACATTGCTTGTAACGCGAATGAAATTTTTGCAGAAGCAAGTACAATAACTGGTTCAATTGGTGTTTTTGGAACTTTACCAAACCTATCTGAGGTGACAAAAAAATACGGAATCAATACCGAATTGGTAGAAACCCACGAAAATGCATCGGGTTATAGCTTGTTTAAACCACTAGATGATAATTTTAGAAAAATCACACAAGAAGGAGTAGAGCATATTTACAATGTTTTTGTAACCCGTGTTGCTACAGGACGAAAAATGACCTTTGCACAAGTAGATGCCATTGCTCAAGGTAGAGTTTGGGCCGGTTCTGATGCTTTACGATTGGGATTGGTTGACAAAATAGGTGGTTTAGATGCTGCTTTGGCTTATGCTTCTAATTTGGTTAAGGTCAAAGATTACTCTACTGTCGATTATCCTAAATATGAAAAAGATTTTAAAGATTTCTTCGGTGGTGGTTTGCCATTTATGAAATCTCGTGAAAATTTAATTAAAGAAGAAATAGGTCTCGAAAATTATAAAATTATCGAGCAAATTAGAAAAATGAATTCTCAAAAAGGTGTTCAGGCAATGTTACCATTTGAGGTCAATGTTAAGTAGATGTTTTCTATAAATAAAACTAAAAAAGCACAATTTTATATTGTGCTTTTTTAGTTTTATTATTGAGTTACAATTAGAAATTTTTGTTATTAATCTGTTTGCTTTTAGTTTTGAACCTCTAATTTTTTTACAATACTTTTAATGTCTTGTTCTTTGCTTTTGGGGTAAATTAGTAAAATCCCTTCTTTATCTACAATGATATAATCATGCAACCCATCAATAACTATTATCTTTTTAGCATCTGAACGGATAATGTTGTTTGATGAATTTTCGAGTAAAACTTTAGCATTAACCACAGCATTGTTATTCTCATCTTTATCTAATTTTTCATGAAGTGAACCCCAAGTTCCTAAGTCATTCCAATCGAAAGTAGCGGGAAGTACAAATACGTTTTTCGCATTTTCCATGATGGCGTAATCAATAGATACATTCTCGGCTAATGGATAATTTTCGGTTATAAATGCTTTTTCATCTTCGGTATTATATAAATCATAACCTTTCATAAAATGCAAAAACATTTCGGGTTGAAATTCTTCAAAAGCTTTTAGGATAGATTGTACACTCCATAAGAAAATACCTGCATTCCACAAATAATTTCTACTTTGAATAAATTTTCTAGCTGTTGCATAATTCGGTTTTTCTCTAAACTGAACCACTTTTTTTATAGGACGACTATCTAATTTGTCGAACTCGATATACCCGTAACCTGTATTGGGGAAAGTTGGTAAAATGCCTAAAGTCATTAAGGTTTCTTCTCTTTCACACACATCAAATGATCTTTGCAAATTAGCAACAAATTGCATTTCGTCTTCAATCCAATGATCGCTTGGAGCAACTACCATAACTGCATTTGGATTTTTCTTTTTTATTTTTAATGAGGCATACAAAATACATGGTGCGGTGTTTCGCATGGCTGGCTCTAGTATAATTTGCTCTTGATTTACTGATGGCAATTGCTTTAAAACAATGTCATTATAACTCTCATGAGTTAGAATTAAGATATTTTCCTTAGGAATAATTTGAGATAAACGACTGAATGTTTTTTGAATTAAAGTTTCACCAGTTCCTAACATGTCATGAAACTGTTTAGGAAAATCAGTAGTACTCACTGGCCAAAATCTTGATCCAACACCACCAGCCATTAATATTGCGTAATAATTTTTATTCATTTTTTTAAGTTTCAAAGTAACAGCGTTACAAAGTTTTTTAAAATTAATTTGGTAACAATTCTACTTCAGCATTTGGATTAAATAAATACATTCTTCCAGAATTTATTTCTAAACATTCAAATCTTTTTAATCGCAACGCTACTTTTTTAAAAATTTTTCCGTTATGAATGCGAAACATACTTCCGTAGGGAATCTCAAAGATATAGTTTTTATCGTTCTCTGGGTCAAATTGTTTTAGTGCTAATGATAAAGTAGCGTCGGTATCGCTACTCGCTTTTGGATTTCTGAAATGTCTAGCCAATAATGGTAATAATTGACTTGGGAATATCTCGGGACGAATAAACGGAACCATCAGTCGTTGAAAAGTTAGTTTCCATTCGTCTCCGTGTGGTTTTATATTTCGGCCGTATTTTTCGAAAGCTACTAAATGTGCTATTTCATGAATCAATGTCATTAAGAAACGATATTTATTCAAGCTGGTGTTTACTGTAATTTCGTGTTTTCCAGACAATCCTTTTCGATAATCTCCATGACGAGTTACTCGCTCATTTACGATTTTTAGATGCACCTGATTGATTTTGATTAATTCAAAAACGGGTTCTACTGAATATTCTGGAATGTATTTTTCTAAAACGGTTTTCATTTATGGCGTTGTTGTTGAAACTTGCAAAACCCTTCCATTATAATATTTATTGCCCGTTAAAGCAAAATTATAAATATAATCGGCCATTTCTGTAGCTGAAAGTGGTGCTTGATAACCTGGAAAAGCTTCTTGTAGCATTTCGGTATTTACAGAACCGAGTGCCAAAACATTAAACGAAATACCACGTTCTTTATATTCTTCTGCTAATAATTCAGATAACGTAATTACAGCGCCTTTACTAGAGCTATAAGCCGCTAATCCTGCAAATTTCATACTTCCTTGAATTCCGCCCATAGAACTTATGGTAACAACATGGCTTCCTTTTTGAAGATATGGCAAACAAATACGGGTTAGATTGGCTACTCCAAAAACATTGACTTTATATATATTTTCGAATTCCTGTGAAGTGATTTCTCCGAAAGGTTTTAACAAAAGTGAACCTGCATTATGGACTATTGCATCTACATTTTTCCATGTTTTAGAAAGAAAATCTTCTACTTGTTGCAAATCTTCTTCAACAGATAAATCAACAGAAAGACAAGTGATATTTTTATTTTCGATTAATGTTTGTGGCGTTTTTCTAGAAATAGCTAAGACATTATGTCCAGTATTTGCAAATTGCAAGGCTAATTCGTAGCCAATTCCTCTAGAAGTTCCTGTGATGATAATGTTTTTCATAAAAAATGAATTTAAGCTAAAATAAAAAAAATCTCATCATGATGAATCAAGATGAGATTATATACTAAACAAATATTGACAATTATGCCAACATAGTTACTGGATTTTCAACAAATTGTTTCAATGTTTGTAAGAATTGAGCTCCTGTTGCTCCATCGACAGTTCTGTGATCGCAAGCTAAAGTTACTTTCATAGTATTACCTACTACGATTTGACCATTTCTAACTACTGGTTTTTCGACAATAGCACCAACAGACAAAATCGCTGAATTGGGTTGGTTTATTATAGATGTGAATTCAGTAATACCAAACATACCTAAATTAGAAACTGTAAATGTACTTCCTTCCATTTCGGCAGGCGTCAATTTCTTAGTTTTTGCTTTTCCTGCTAAATCTCTAACTGCTGAACCTATTTGAGTTAAACTCATTTGGTCTGTAAAATTTAAAACTGGAACTACTAATCCGTCTTCAACAGCTACAGCAACACCAATATTTACATGATGGTTAATAATCATGGCATCTTCTCTCCATTGAGAATTCACTTGTGGATGTTTCTTTAAAGCCATTGCACAAGCTTTGACAACCATATCGTTAAAAGATACTTTTGTATCAGGAATAGTATTTATTGTTGCACGAGATTTCATAGCTTCGTCCATCGCAATTTCGATAGTTAAATAGAAATGAGGCGCTGTAAATATAGATTCTGATAAACGCTTCGCAATGGTTTTACGCATTTGCGAATTCTTAATTTCTTCAGAGAATTTTTCACCAGCAGGAACAAAAGGTTTTACAACTGCTGGTTGTTGGTTATTTGTTGTCGGTTGACTTACTGCATTCGGCTTTTGACTTTCGATTGTGAAACTCTCGACATCTCCTTTTACAATTCTACCATTTTCTCCAGAACCTTTCACTTGAGATAAGTTAATTCCTTTGTCTTGAGCTATTTTCTTAGCCAATGGAGAAGCAAAAACTCTATCCGTTGAATTTGGTGTTGAATTATGGTTATTGGGTGTTGAATTAGAAACTTCAGCAGCTTTTTCAGCAACTGGAGCAGTAACATTTCCACCTTTTTTATAATTTTCAGCAATTCCTGTAATATCTGTTCCGTCTGGTCCAATAATAGCTAAAACGCTATCAACTGGTGCAGATTCTCCTTCTTTAATCCCTACAAATAACAGAGTTCCTGCATTGAAAGACTCAAATTCCATTGTTGCTTTATCAGTTTCAATTTCGGCAAGAATATCGCCTTCGGCAACTTTATCACCTACTTTTTTTAACCAAGTAGCTACTGTTCCGTCGGTCATTGTGTCTGAAAGTCTTGGCATTGTAACAACTACAACTCCTTTAGGAAGACTAACTGATTTAGTTTGCTCATCAACTTTACTTGGAGTGATAACTTCTGGTGCCACCTCTGATTTTGCAGACGCTGATTCTGTAGCTACGGGGCTTCCATTTAATAAAGCAGAAATATCTTCTCCTTCTTTTCCAATAATAGCTAAAAGCGAATCGACTGGCGCTGATTCTCCTTCTGGTATTCCAATATATAAAAGCGTTCCAGAATTGAAAGATTCAAATTCCATTGTTGCTTTATCGGTTTCAATTTCGGCAAGAATATCACCTTCTGAAATTTTATCGCCTACTTTTTTTAACCAAGTTGCTACTGTTCCTTCCGTCATCGTATCGCTTAGGCGAGGCATTGTGATTACTGTTGCCATAATTATAGTCTATGAGGAATAAATGGATAATTTTCTTGGTCGTAAACCACATCATATAATTGCTGCACTTCTGGAAAAGGAGATTCTTCGGCAAATGCAACACATTCTTCTACTAAATCTTTTACTCTTTCATCTATTGCTTCAATTTCTTCTTCTGTAGCATATTTTTTCTCCATAATTACATCAAGAACTTGAGTAATTGGATCTATTTTTTTATATTCTTCTACTTCTTCTTTAGAACGATACAATTGCGCATCAGACATCGAATGGCCTCTAAAACGGTATGTTTTCATTTCTAAAAAAGTTGGGCCATCACCGCGACGTGCCCTATCAATAGCTTCATGCATTGCTTCGGCTACTTTTACAGGATTCATTCCGTCAACTGGACCACAAGGCATTTCATAACCCAAACCTAATTTCCAAATATCCGTATGATTTGCTGTTCTTTCTACTGACGTTCCCATGGCATAACCATTATTTTCAACGATAAAAACAACTGGAAGTTTCCATAGCATAGCCATATTAAAAGCTTCATGTAATGAACCTTGACGTGCTGCACCATCACCAAAATATGTTAATGTTACACCATCACGTCCAAAATATTTATCTGCAAAAGCCATTCCAGCTCCTACAGGTATTTGAGCTCCAACAATTCCGTGACCTCCAAAAAAACCTTTTTCTTTTGAGAAGATGTGCATAGAGCCACCCATTCCTTTAGATGTTCCTGTTACTTTTCCAAGTAATTCTGCCATAACAGCTTTTGGATCTACACCCATTCCTATTGGCTGAACGTGATTACGATAAGCAGTAATCATTTTGTCTTTTCCCAATTCCATTGCATGCAAAGCACCTGCAAGAACTGCTTCCTGACCGTTATATAAGTGAAGAAATCCCCTTACTTTTTGTTGTATATAAAGTGCCGCTAGTTTGTCTTCAAACTTTCTCCAAAGTAGCATATCCTCGTACCACTTTAAGTAAACTTCTTTTGTAATTTCTTTCATCTAAATTTTCTTTTTCTAGTATTTTACGCTTGCAAATTATCTTATAAACTTTAAATATTGACTACTTACAAATTTGCGAAAAGCAAAAATAAGACATTCCAAGTAAGAAGTAAAATTTAACTGGTTTTTTTTAATAAAAATTACAAGAAGTTCTTATCAAATGTTAACGGAAGTAAATTTTGAATTGAGTTTGATTTATAAATTTCTCCTGTTTCTCCCATAAAATAAATTTCGATAGGAACGTCTTGTCTAAATTCATATTCAAAAATAGATTGACGACAAGCCCCACAAGGCGGAATAGGTTTTGTTGTTGCAGATGTTGTAGAACCTGCCGTAATTGCCATTTTTATAATTTTTGCATCAGGATAAATAGCGCCTGCATGAAAAATCGCAACTCTCTCAGCACACAATCCTGATGGATATGCAGCATTTTCTTGGTTTGAACCCAAAGCAATTTCACCATTGTCTAACAAAATAGCCGCCCCTACATTAAATTTAGAATAAGGAGCATAAGCTTTTTTTCGAATCTCGATAGCTTTTTGCATTAAGTCACGCACATCGCTAGGCAATTCTTGCATCGATTCAAAAACCGACAATCGAGTATTTATATTAATTTCTTTCATAATTTATTAAGGGAAAAAAAATCCAAATCTCAGTAATTGAAATTTGGATTGTTTATTTATTATTTATTAATTTTAATTCTGATCATAGTCATCACCGAAATTGAATGTTAGAGAAAAACGTAATGTATTCTCTAAAGGATTTGGCACTTTTGAAGCCGAAAATAAATAAGAAACATCTAGGGTTACTACATTATATTTGAAACCTGCTCCTAAAGTAAAATATTTTCTCTTTCCTTTTTGCTCACTTTCGTGAAAATATCCTAAACGTAAAGCGAATGAATCTTGGTACCAATATTCTGCTCCTGCAGCATAAGTAAATTCTTTTAGCTCTTCGCTAAAACCATCTGGCGCATCACCAAAAGATTTAAAAATTCCAGAGGTCCAGCTAATTGCTTTGTAATCTGCATTAGCTTGTGCTACGCCATTTTCTCCAGCATCTAGAGTATCTCCATCTCCATTTAAATCAACAGGAACTGGGATTTGTGGTGTTGGAACTAATAGTTTTGTAAATTCAATATTAGTAGAAATTTTGTTATAATCGTCTAAAATGAAATCAAAACCTCCACCTATTCGTAGATTTGACGGAAGAAAATTAGCGTTTTTTTCAGCTCCAGTAGCTCCATCATAATTTAGTTTTGGTCCAAGGTTTTGAAAATTAAATCCACCTCTCCAGCGTCCATTGAAATCTGAATATGCAATTTCTTCTGACTGGTAATACCCTGCGACATCAACTGCAAAACTACTAGCCGCTGAGGCATCTAATGTTGCTGAAGCTACTTTTAGATTAGATCTAATATAACGTCCAGCTACAGCCATAGAAAACTTTTCACTTAGCTGTAATGAATAAGACAGATCTAATGCTAGCTCATTTGGTTTAACTACATTTAGTGCGTTACCTGAATCATCTGTTAACTGAATCTCACCCAAACTAAAATAGCGTAAACTTGTTCCTATCGCACTTCGTTCGTTAATTCTGTTAAAATAATTAAGTTGTCCTAAGGAAATGTCATTTACAAGCGCTGTAAGATAAGGTGTGTAACTTACTGCAAAACCTTGTTTTCGTAATGAAAACGCATATTTTGCAGGATTGTATTGTTGCGAATAAGCATCAGGAGAACTCGCTACTCCATTATCTCCCATTCCCGCAGCACGTGCATCGGCGGCAATTAATAAAAATGGAACGCCAGTTGTTATAGGTCTTTCGTTTTGAGCATTACTACTTAATCCTAAAAGTAATCCTGTTAGTATAAAAACAATTCTCTTCATTTTATTTTTTTGATATAATAATTAACAAATATATATTCTTTTATTAAAGAATTACTAATTTCTCTATTTTTTCGGTTTTTTTATTGGTAAGATTAGATTTTACAGTTAGTTTGTAAACATAAACCCCTTTTCCTATTTTGTCTCCAAAATCATCACGACCATCCCAAGTAATGTCTCGTGATGTAAAACCTTCATTACTTACTACTTGATTTTTTGTCCAAACTATTTTTCCTGTTATGGTAAATACTTGTACTTGGACTTCTAGTTGTTCGAATGGTTTGTTGTGAGTGAACCAAAATTCGGTATGATTTACAAATGGGTTTGGATAATTTAAAACATTTGTTAGTGTTAATGTTTCATCACCTACAACAATAAACTGCAAATCTGAAGTTACAATATTGTTATAAACGTCCCAAGCTTTGAAAGTTAATGTATGCAAGCCAATTGCTAAATTTCTGAAAGGATATTTTAACTTTCCTTTTGTATAATTATTTAATTCTGTTTCATAAAAATCGTTTAAAATATATGGTTTTGTTTCATCTCCATCTAAATAAGCAACGATGTCATGACCTATTCCGCTAGCTGTATTTATACCATGCTCGTCTTCTAGAAAAGCAAGAAATAGAGGGGATTGATTTGTTGTTCCGCCAGATACAAAAGATTCATCATTCATATAAATTTTTATTCTAGGTGGCACAACATCTGCCACTGCATTGGTGTTTAATCCACCAATTTTTATCGAGAAATCATAACCTGTTTGATCTTCTAATATATTGTTGTTTTTTGCATAAAAACTCACTTTCCCATTTCCTACGGGAATTTTTATATCTCTAGGTACTACAAATCCAAATTCGAATTGACCATTTGTAACGGAAGCATTTCCTCTGAAAATAGTCTCTCCTAGTGTAGTAAAATTCATTGTTAATACTACACCGCCCACGATAGTGCCATCATTTCCTAAAGTTGTTCTGTTTATTTCTTTATCAAATACATTAATCGCTAATTCTCCATTGTAATTAGGTAATGGTGCGTCAAATTCATCAGTAATTTCACCAGTAAGTGTAACATATCCTAAGGCTTGCAATATGTCTGGAGTACCAGTTATGGGCACTCCATTTATTTTTGTTAGCTTTATTTTTGGTTTTGGAATAGCAAGTTTTATTGCAGGGTCTCCTATATAAGAAACCACATTATTTCCTGGATTTGAAGACACCACTTTGGTTAATCTGACAGCCTCAGCAATAGAAGTGTAATTGTTTGAGCCATAAGAAAATAATTTCGCTCCTAAATTAAGATTAAAATTTTCTCCTGTAGATTGTCCAATTTGCCTTGTTGTGGTTACCATGGAAATTGCTCCTCCTAACGGATTCCAATATGTTTGTTCGCCTGCTGTGGGTCTGAACGGATTGTCAAAACGAGTAAACTCACAAGTTACTGTAATAAATAACGGATATTTGTATCGGTTACTCAAGCTCATAGCATCTTTTATTTCAAATAATCTTTCTCCTGCTAGTCCGTCTTCCCCTCCGTGACCAATATAATTAAAGACTAGAGCTCCTTGTCCGAAAGAGTTTGTAAAATCTTCTTTTGCTTTAGGGTATTTTTGACCTCCTGATGTTGTTTCTTGAACATATGAATCAGTGTGAATTTTTTTAGAATTAAAAAATGGTTTCTGAGTTGTTATGGTATTAGATAAAATGTCAATACTAGTTTGTAAAGATGCATCACTAACTTTATCGATGTCATCGGATAAAAAAACCAAATTATTACGCCATCTTCCGTAAGATTTTTTGTCATGATAATCTATAACTTTCGTGACCATTTGATCGGCTTGTTCTAAGCTTGAAACCAACATTCTTCCTACAGCAATATCCAAGCCTAAAGGACTTGTCATACTTCCTTCATTAGCATCCATTAATCCAAAATAATCATCAGAAATAAATGACCCTGAAAGAGAAAAACTCTCTAATGACTGGAATATTGGAACAATATTAGTGTTGTTTGTGATTCTATTTTTAAAGTCGTAGGAAGCATCACCAAAAAGACATAAATATTTTAATTTTTTACTTGGTATTGATGCATTGTCATAAACATATTTTACAAAATTTCTAATAGCTCCTATATCTTGTTTTCCTGAAGAAAACTCTTCATATAATCCTTCAAGGTTTATCACTTTTACATTAAGATTAGAGTATGTTCTGTGAAAATTAGCTAATCTTTCGGCTTGACTATTTAGAGAAGAAGGTGTAACTATTATATAGTCAACATCTGTAAAAGTATTTTGGTTGTTTAAAAATATTTGACCTTTAATATCTTGATTACGGACTAAATAATTAGCGTCTTTTTTAGGGGAATAAATATCTAAATTATCTACAGCTATAAACTTTCTTTCTTGTCCCATAAATGTTTTGAAAGAAATCTGAGCTTGCCCGTTATTTAGTGTTGAAGTTACATTATATATATCGGTAATATCCCAAACTTGAGCTATTGCTGACGCATTACTTATTTTATATTCGCAAGTTCCAATAGATGAAGTTGCTGCATCGACTGTAAATCTAAATTGTTTTCCATATCCATTTAGATTTGATTTTGCCTTAAGACTTATATAGTCTAAATACCCTATTGCGCTTGGTACTCCATTATTATTGTAGCTTAAATCGATAGAGATGTTTGGGGTTGTAATTGCTAATGATGCGGTAATACTTCCAGAAGAGGCTAAGCTACTAGTATTGTTCGCTGGTAAAGTAATGTTTCCAATATTTGTATTGTTGGCTTTTACGGTCATAGAGGTTACAGAAACTCCAATAGCACCTGCTTTAACTGTCAATGAAACAGGGCTTGTTGTAACAATATTTGGAAAAGAAAAAGAAAAATTTTGATCATTATTTATATTAAACTCTTCACCATACCATCTTCTTCCTAAACGAACCAAGTTTACTCGGTCTATTTCATGAAATTGATATTCATCATAAGTAGTAAACGTGATGTCTGGAGGTTGTGGAGATTCTGTCATTGCAGAAATTCTTTTCCCGTTAGATGCAGATGATGTTACATAGTAATAACTTTTGTCAGCATATAAATTAACATGTGTATCGCTATCATTATTGTAATTATCAACGCCCTCAGCATAAAACAAAATATAATCACCATCGTTAAAAACTCCATCATTTTCACCAATAAATTGAATCGCATTTTCTGCTAAATCTATAGGGTATGGATCTGAGTTTGTGAGTGGGATCATTCGCCCGCCATTACCGTATATTTTTATTGTACGAGGGTCAACATTTACATCGAAACCTAAATCTGATAAAAACGATTTCGAAACTACATAAACGCCAGATTTTTCAACATAAAATTTGTGCCAAAGCCCAGTTTTTAAAACGGAGTTGCCAATTGAAAAACTATTTTTTTGAGCTCCCTCATTACTGGTTTTATAAGAATATGTATAGGATAATGATTTAACTCGTTTGTAGATATTTCCCTCTTTTATTATTGGTGAAAAGGTTAGTAATCCGTAATTTATATCTCTTGCTTTTGCATTTTGAATAGTTGTGTTAAGTGTTTTTGGGATTTGTAATTTATCTAAGTCACCTAACTTATCTTCGGGTATGGTCTCAAAAACAATATTGGATAGTTTTAGGCTATTTTCATCAACAGAGGATGCAATTTCGATTTTTTTAGAAAAATAAACGATTTTTTTAACTTCATCATATATAAATGTCTCGACCGAAAAATGAGGAATACTTACATTGTAATTTTCAGCAACATTATATTGACCATCAATCCAATCAAGATTAACTGTATTATTGTCTTGAGAAAATGATGTTTGAAAAACAAGCAATATAATTATAAGTACAATTTTTTTCATATCCAAAGATAACGCTATAATAACATTTTTATTTCAGTGAGTAAAAATAATTTTTTTACTACAATAAAAAAATATATAATTCGTTTAACATATATAAAATAACAAAAAATATTTTTTTTGATGTTTTTTAAAATATTTCTAAAAAAGGTGTTGCAGTTTAATGGTTAATTGTTATATTGCGCCACAAAATAATTACCTACGAAAGTATGAAAGTAAACAAAATTGTGACTGTAAGAGTGCTGTTTTCATTAATAGTACTGTTTGGATTTACTAGTTGTAGTAAAAAGTCTAGTTCGAAAAACACTTCTTCCGCTACAGGATGGAAGATTAACGACCCTAATGGTGGTTTCCAATACAACAATAATTTTACTAAACAAGCGACTGCTCCTGGATTAGTATTAGTTGAAGGTGGAACCTTTACAATGGGTAAAGTTCAAGATGATGTAATGCATGATTGGAATAACACACCAAGTCAGCAACACGTTCAATCTTTTTATATGGATGAAACGGAGGTTACAAACCTTATGTATATGGAATATTTAGATTGGACAAAAAGAGTTTTTCCTCCTACTGAAGAAAACTACAAAAATATTTACGAAGGAGCTCTTCCTGACACATTAGTTTGGAGAAATAGATTAGGTTATAACGAAACTATGACTAATAACTATCTAAGACACCCAGCTTACTCACAATACCCAGTTGTAGGAGTAAATTGGATTCAAGCTAGCGAATTCGCTAAGTGGAGAACTGACCGTGTAAACGAATCAGTACTTGAAAAAGAAGGTTATATGAAAAAAGGCGCAAAAGTTGTTGATGTAGATGCCAACAATACTTTTAGTACTGAAGCATATTTAGCTTCTCCGTCAACATCATTTGGTGGAAACGAAGAAATTATTTTGAAAAAAACAGGTCGTAAAGGCGGGAAAAGCGCTAAGAAAGCTAAAAAAGAAGCAGCTTCAACAGACACTACTTCAACTGCTGGTTCAGACGGTCCTAAAAACGTATACGCACAAAAAACTTCAGGAATACTTTTACCTGAATACAGACTACCAACTGAAGCAGAATGGGAATACGCTTCTGCGGCTGATGTAGGTAATAGAGAATATAATCTTTACAGAGGTCAGAAAAAATATCCTTGGAAAGGTTCTTATACACGTTCTGGAAGCAGAGGTACTAGAGGTGATCAATTGGCAAATTTCAAACAAGGTAAAGGTGATTACGGAGGAATAGCTGGATGGTCTGATGACGGTGCGGATATTACTGCTCCTGTAAAATCTTACAAACCAAATGATTTCGGTTTATACGATATGGCGGGTAACGTTGCAGAATGGGTACAGGATGTTTATAGACCAATAGTTGATGATGAAGCTAATGATTTTAACTATGTTCGTGGAAACGTTTATACTAAAAACAAAATTGGTGACGATGGTAAAGTAGAACTAATAACTTCTGATAATATTAAATATGACACATTAAGTAATGGTAAAGTCATAGCTAGAAATAAACCTGGCGATATTGCTCAAGTTCCTGTAGATGAAAAAGAAACTTACTTAAGACAAAATTTTGATAAGAGTGATGAGATTAACTACAGAGATGGTGATAAGCAATCTACTCGTTTGTTTAAACTTGGTAATTCTGAAGAAGGAGAAGTAAAAGGAAGTGATAAAAACAGAATGTATGATTCTCCTATTCATAAAGTATCTGCTGATAGTACAGGTAAAATGGATAGAAAATTTGACAAGTCTGCAAAAAGAACAACACTTATTGGAGATGACGTAAGAGTTTACAAAGGTGGTTCTTGGAAAGATAGAGCATATTGGTTAGATCCAGCACAAAGAAGATATTGTCAACAAGATATTGCTTCTGATTATATTGGATTTAGATGCGCAATGTCTAGAGTTGGTCCTAAATCTGACTTCCCAAAAAGAGCAAGAAATTAATAATTTTCTCATATAATATTTAAAAGCCCTAAATTTTTAGGGCTTTTATATTTTTACTACTTTCGTATTATGAAAATCGAAGAAATTTACCAATGTTATTTACAGTGTACTTCCGTAAATACTGATACGCGAAAAATAGAAGCCAATTCACTTTTTATAGCCCTCAAAGGTGAAAACTTTAATGCAAATACATTTGCCCAAGAAGCAATTACTAAAGGAGCTTTATTTGTAATAATAGATGATAAAAAATATTTTACAGATAAGGATAAAATGATTCTAGTTCCAGACACCCTAAAAACTTTACAAGAACTAGCTAAATTTCATCGTGAACAATTAGGACTTCCTATTATTGCTCTAACTGGCAGCAATGGTAAAACAACAACTAAAGAACTTATTAATGTAGTTCTTTCTAAAAAATACAATGTCAAAGCAACCATAGGAAATCTTAATAACCACATAGGAGTTCCGTTAACGCTATTGTCGTTTGATGAAAACACAGACCTAGGAATTGTAGAAATGGGTGCTAACCATCAAAAAGAAATCGAATTTTTATGTTCAATTGCATTACCAGATTATGGTTATGTTACAAATTTTGGTAAAGCACACCTAGAAGGTTTTGGTGGGGTAGAAGGTGTGATAAAAGGAAAAAGTGAACTTTATCATTATTTAGAAATAAACAAAAAAGTTGTTTTTGTAAATTTAGATGATGATATTCAGAAAAATAAAACAGCACAAATTACTCGCTATTCATTTTCACAAATAGAAAAAACAGATGTTAATATAGATTTGGTTTCAGCAAATCCGATGGTGAAAATTCAATTTAATAATATTGAAATTCAATCACATCTAATAGGATTATATAATGCAAACAATATTAATGCAGCGGTTACTATTGGTAAATATTTCAATATTGAAGAACATTTTATTAAAGATGCAATAGAAGGATATGTTCCATCAAATAATCGTTCGCAATTAATCGAAAAAAACAAAAATAAGATTATTTTGGATGCTTATAATGCAAATCCAAGTAGTATGAGTGCTGCAATAACAAATTTCATACAACTAGAAGGAGAAAGTAAAATAGCAATATTAGGTGATATGTTCGAGCTTGGAACTGAAAGCTTAATTGAACATAAAAAAATAATTGAATTACTTTTGAATCAATCAGAGATTGAAACCTATTTTATTGGGAAAGATTTTTTTGCAAACAAAATGGAAATGGGTAATATGTACTTCTTTGATAGTTATGAAGATTTTGCAAAAAAAATTAAGACAAATATTCTAACACAAAAAATAATTTTAATAAAAGGTTCTCGCGGTATGTCATTAGAGAAAGTTTTGGATATAATATAGGAATCAACATCAAAAACTTTAACATTATTTTGTGATTAACAACACAATGATTAGCAAATACATACGTTTGTATAGTATAAAGTTAGTTAGAAGTTAAGTTTTGTTTTTGGTGTTTAGAAAGAAAGGCGTTCAGGAAAATATTTCTTGAACGCCTTTCAAATTTTTATATAATACTGTGTTTCAAAGAAAAAAATAGATTTAGAAATAGTTTTTTGATTTTTCATAATAAATATGTTTGCGTATTGTTTTTTGAGTTTTCCTAAAGAAAAACATGGATGCTATTTTTTTCGATAAAAGAAGAGGCGTTTCTTAATAAAAATTTAGTTGTACTTTTGTCGTGTTAAAAATTGTAAATTATGTTTGAAATTAACTTTAAAGAAATTGTAACAGTTA
>NZ_JBDTQE010000008.1:0-64924 GCF_039932285.1 Flavobacterium sp. | reverse complement strand
CAGCTAAAAGTTCTAAAAAAAATCTTCTATTTCTTAATATAAACATTATTTTCTCTATTCACATCAGCCATTAATCCACTTGGATCAATTGTGATGTTTTTTAATGGAGATTTTGCATTAATTTTAAATTCGAATGTAGGATAAGCCCAATCCCAACCGTCAAGAACCGTTCTTTTTATAGCTGGATTTTGGTTTTCTTTTGTCCAACGCATTAACGTTTGTGGAATATAAAAACTTTCTTGACTTCCGTCTTCATAAGTGACTAAAATATCCAGAGGCATAGGCATTCTTCCTATTCTTTCGAGTATTATTTTTGTGTTTTCTCCAGGATTTTCTACACTTTTAATTCCGTAATCAATTGTATTTGTAGTTTTTGTCCAGTCGTTTAAGTACCAATCTAGATTTGCTCCCGATACTTTTTCGGCTGTATGTTTTATGTCATTTGGCGTAGGATGCGTAAACTTATAATCTGCAAAATAACGTTTCAATGTTTTCATGAAGTTTTCTTTCCCGATGATATATTCTAACTGAGATAAGAATATATTTCCTTTACTGTAAGCATCAATACTGTAACTTCTGTTCTCATCATAACGATCAGAATGGGTGCTTTGCGGTTGCTCTTTGCCAGATTTTACTAAAGCATAATAACCTGTATAAGAATCTGCATGAGGATTTTCTTCTTTTTTAGCGGCAATTTCATTCATACCATAATTTTCTAACCAAGTGGTAAAACCTTCATCCATCCAGCTGTTTTTACTTTCGTTTGATGCCAATACGTGTTGAAACCAAGAATGTGCCATTTCGTGTGCTGTAACGCCTAATAAACCATCAAAAGTCCCTTCACCAAGAATTAGTGTACACATTGCATATTCCATTCCGCCATCACCTCCTTGAATAACGGAATATTGCTCATAAGGATATTTACCAACCGTTTTGTTGTAAATATCCATAAGTTGTGCTGTTTTAGGCTGTAAATTCTTCCAGTTCTCGATAATTTTTGGATTGTTTTTATACAAGAAATTTAATGTTGTTCCAAAATTTGTTACTAATTTATCATGAATGTAATTCTTGTCGGCAGCCCAAGTAAAGTCGTGTACATTTGGCGCAATAAAATGCCAAGTTAATGTTTTTTGTTTCTTAGGAAGGTTTACAATAACTCCAGTATCTTGGTAATTATACCCTATTTGATTTCCGTTTTGCAAATAACCAGAACCTCCTAAAATATAGTTTTTATCAATCGTTATATTTACATCAAAATTTCCCCAAACACCATGAAATTCTCTTGCAATATATGGATCTGCTTGCCAACCTTCATAGTCATATTCCGCCATTTTAGGATACCATTGAGACATCGAGAGTTCTACGCCTTCCTTGTTATTTCTTCCAGAACGACGAATTTGTACAGGAACTTGCCCATCAAAATCTAATGAAAATGTAGTCGAAGTGTGAGGCAATAATGGTTTTGCTAAATCTACTTCGAGAATTGTGCTCACAACCTTATTTTTGAGTTCAATTCCGTCTTGTTTTAAGTTTGAAATTTTCAAAAATCCTATTTCATTAGGTTTTAAAGCTGCAATTCTACTTTCTTTTACCTCTTTATCTCCTACTTTTACTTTGGTCACCATTCTTCCGTCAGGATCTTTTATCGCTTTTAATCTTGCATCCATACAACTATTGGGCTGAAAAGCATTGTTGAACAAATGGTAATACACGCGATGTAAAGTATCGGGAGAATTATTGGTGTAAACTAAAGTTTGCTTCCCTTTATATTGATAGGTTTTTACATCCATCGAAACCTCCATTTTATAATCCACTTTTTGTTGCCAATATCCCGGATTTGGATTGTTTTGAGCTAAAATTGTTCCGAAACTAAATAAAGTAAGTAAGAGTATTTTTTTCATTTGTATGGTATTAAAAAAACAGCTTTCACAGAGTTAAAAAAATATCCTGCGAAAGCTGTTTTTTGAATTTAAAATATATAAAACTATTTTTTCGCAGTCATTTTTTCAGCTAAAACCAAAGCATTATAAGCATTTACAATTTTCCCTGTTTTAGAAATAGAAGCTAAAGTAGTTTGAGTTCCTTCTGCTCCAGCTAAATTGAAAGAGTTAGTTAGTGACGTTCCAGAATCCATGATAATATGTTTTACTTGCGAAGCAGTTAAACTTGGATAATAAGCACGAACTAAAGCCGCTACACCAGCAACATTAGGCGATGCCATAGAAGTTCCTTGTAGATATTCGTAAGTGTTTTTTGGTGTTGTAGCATAAATTTTTACTCCAGGCGCAAAAATATCAACATTTACTTTTCCGTAGTTAGAGAAATTTGCCATTTGTGAAGCTCCATATTCATAGTTTAACGCTCCAATTGTCAATACATTATCTGCATATTCTGGTTTTGCACCATCTGTATCGTTAGGAAAATTAGGCGCTGTGTCTATATCTTTTGCGTCATTTCCTGCAGCATGCACAAATAACACATCTTTAGATTCAGCATATTTTATAGCATCATAAACCCATTGTCTGTTTGGAGAATAATTTTTTCCAAAACTTCCGTTAATGACTTTTGCACCGTTATCTACAGCATAACGAATCGCTAATGCAATGTCTTTGTCATATTCATCTCCGTTAGGAACAGCACGAACTGACATAATTTTTACTGCATCTGAAGCAATACCATCTCCACCTATTTTATTATTACGAATCTGAGCAATAATTCCCGCTACGTGTGTACCATGTTTTGCACCTTCTTTTTTAGGGCCATAAACAATATTGTTTCCGTAATATTTGTTAGTCATATCGTATCCATTATCACCTAAAACTTTACGTCCATCAAATTCTGTATTTAAATTAAAATTTAATTGGTCATAAACATAGTCTTTGTATTCTTGAATTTGAGAATCAAATTCTGCTTTTGGAGTACCTGACAGAATTTGAGTAAACATTCCTTTATACTGAACCATTGTTGGGTCGGTAGTTTGCATTGCTTTTACATCTGCCAAAGTAAAATTATCTTTTTTAAGAAATGTTCTAACCGCTTTGTCAGCAGCAAGAAGCATATCTACTTGTTGTTTTTGAGGAGCTAATTCTTCTTTGCTTTTTTCGAGTTCTGCAGAAGCTGACTTAAATTGCTCAGAGCCGTCATCTCCTTTTTTAACAATACGTGTCATTTCTAACTGCTCGTTTTCGGTATCACCTAAAAAATTCCAACCATGCACATCATCAATAAAACCATTATTGTCATCATCTTTTTTGTTTCCAGCTATTTCTTTGGGATTAGTCCAGATTTTACCTTTCAAATCTTCATGATCAATATCAACTCCCGAGTCAACAATTCCTACAATAACAGTAGTCATTTTTTTACCTTTCAAAAAATCATAAGCTTTATCTACACTCATTCCTGGAACAGTATCTTTCACTAGGTCTAAATTACTCCAACGTTTCATATTGGCTTCAGAAAGTGGTGTTGTTTTTAGTGGCATTTTATCGATATTCGCAGGATTAGTGCTCATTACCGTTTTCGCTCCACCACAACTAGCCATTGTAAAAGCGATTATTCCAGAAATAAAAATTGGTTTTAAAATTCTCATGATATTATAATTTAGTTCTATTTTTTGCATAAAAGTCTTGATTTTTCAATCAATTTTACATTTTTTAACATTATGTTAATATTTCTAAACACGAAAATGTTTCTTTTAGTCGAATTCCTTTTTCAGTTTGCTCGACAGTAATTATTTCATTATGTGCGTCATGTTCTAGAAATAAA
This sequence comes from Flavobacterium sp., assembly GCF_039932285.1. Taxonomy (GTDB): domain Bacteria; phylum Bacteroidota; class Bacteroidia; order Flavobacteriales; family Flavobacteriaceae; genus Flavobacterium. The sequence goes on along the minus strand of NZ_JBDTQE010000008.1, from coordinate 61,159 downwards.
TAATAATTATTTTGGGCAGCAGCAGTTAAAAATTTTGATTTTTCTGGCATGGTTAGCAATGGTCTTGTATCGTAACCCATCACATAAGGCAAAGGCAAATGTCCAGCAGTTGGAATTAAATCAGCACAAAAAGCAATCGTTTTATCTTGGTATTGAATATGTGGAATCATCATTTTTTCGGTATGACCATCAACAAAAAATATTCCAAAATCTAACTCTGATTTAGGTAAGAAATCACTTTCAGGTCTTTTGATAAAATTTAACTGTCCACTTTCCTGCATTGGCAAAATATTTTCGGATAAAAAAGATGCTTTTTCGCGATTATTAGGCTTTGTTGCCCATTCCCAATGATTTTCGTTTGTCCAAAATTTTGCGTTTTTAAAAGCTACTTCGTAACCTGTTTTGTCTTTATTCCATTGTACACTTCCGCCACAATGATCAAAATGAAGGTGCGTCATAAAAACATCGGTAATATCATCACGGGAAAAACCATATTTGGCTAGTGATTTATCCATTGAGTGGGTTCCCCAAAGTGAATAATAACCAAAAAATTTCTCTGATTGTTTGTTTCCCATACCAGTGTCAATTAAAATCAATCGATTTCCATCTTCAATCAAAAGACATCTTGCGGCAATATCGATTAAATTATTTTCGTCTGCTGGATTAGTTTTGTTCCAAATGGTTTTAGGTACAACGCCAAACATAGCACCGCCATCGAGTTTAAAATTGCCTGTTTCTATAGGATAAAGTTTCATTTTTTTATTTTAAGACTGCAATTTAAGGAAATTCGTTTGTTTTAAGAGAATCAAATAGACTTTTTCTATTGCATCATTAGTTATAAAAATGTTAGTAAAACTTGTAAAAAGCATTTTATGACTTATCTTTGTCATTAATTTAGACAAAATCAAAATAAGCTATGAAATGAGCATTAGAAAAAACATTAATTTAAAGTTGTTGTTTCTATGCGAATTACATAACTCCAATAAAAATAAATAACAACGAGGTTATGATACAAGTTTCAGATACAGCAAGTAAGAAAATTGTCGATATGATGAATGATGACGGTTTTGATGCTGCCAAAGATTACGTTCGAGTAGGCGTAAAATCTGGTGGTTGTTCAGGTTTGTCATACGAATTAAAATTTGACAAAGAAATTGGAGAAAATGATAAGATTTTTGAAGTAAATAATGTAAAAATTGCTGTCGAAAAAAAGAGTTTTCTTTATTTAGCAGGTACAATATTAGAATTTTCTGGCGGATTAAACGGAAAAGGATTTGTTTTTAATAATCCAAATGCAAGCAGAACTTGCGGATGCGGAGAATCGTTCTCCCTTTAGTCAAAAGTTGAATATCATAAAGTCGAAAGGCTTATAATGACTTTAAAACTTTGGACTTTAAAAACTTTAAGACTAAAAATGAAATATACAGAAGACGATTTAAAAATTGAACTCGAAACAAAAGAGTACGAATATGGTTTTTACACTGATATCGAATCGGAAACGTTTCCTATTGGCTTAAACGAAGATATTGTGCGTGCCATTTCTCAAAAGAAAGAAGAACCGCAATGGATGACCGATTGGCGTATTGAAGCTTTTCGTGCTTGGCAAGAAATGGTAGAACCAGAATGGGCAAATGTACATTATGCAAAACCTGATTTTCAGGCTATTTCCTATTATTCGGCACCAAAATCTATCGATCCAAATAAGACTTTAGATGATGTAGATCCCGAACTTTTAGCCATGTACAAGAAGTTAGGAATTAATGTTGATGAGCAAAAAATGATGAACAATATCGCTATGGATATTGTAGTCGATTCAGTTTCAGTAGCTACAACTTTCAAAAAGACATTAAACGAAAAAGGAATTATTTTCTGTTCTATTTCTGATGCTATCAAAGAACATCCGGAATTAGTTCAAAAATATTTAGGAACCGTTGTGCCACAAAAAGATAATTTTTATGCCGCATTAAATTCGGCTGTTTTCTCTGACGGAAGTTTTTGTTATATCCCAAAAGGCGTTCGATGCCCGATGGAACTTTCAACTTATTTCAGAATCAATCAAGCCGGAACAGGACAGTTTGAAAGAACACTTCTCATTGCCGACGAAGGAAGTTATGTTTCGTATTTGGAAGGTTGTACTGCGCCAAGTCGTGATGAAAACCAATTACACGCAGCCGTGGTCGAGCTAATTGCTCTTGATGATGCTGAAATTAAATATTCTACAGTTCAAAACTGGTATCCAGGAAACAAAGAAGGAAAAGGTGGAGTGTATAACTTTGTAACCAAAAGGGGGATTTGCGAGAAAAACGCAAAAATTTCTTGGACACAAGTTGAAACAGGCTCTGCAATTACATGGAAATATCCATCAGTAATATTAAAAGGAGATCATTCGATAGGGGAATTTTACTCTATTGCAGTAACTAACAATTTTCAGCAAGCGGATACTGGAACAAAGATGATTCACATTGGTAAAAACACCAAATCGACTATCATTTCTAAAGGAATTTCGGCAGGAAAATCACAAAATAGTTACCGTGGTTTAGTAAGAATTGGTGCCGGTGCAGATAATGCTCGTAATTTTTCACAATGTGACTCGTTATTGATGGGAAATAATTGCGGTGCGCATACATTTCCATACATCGAAAGTAAAAATACTTCAGCAAAAATAGAACACGAAGCAACGACAAGTAAAATTGGAGAAGACCAAGTATTTTATTGCAACCAAAGAGGAATTCCAACCGAAAAAGCGATTGCATTAATTGTAAACGGTTTTAGTAAAGAAGTCTTGAATAAATTACCAATGGAATTTGCTGTGGAAGCACAAAAACTATTAGAGATTTCGTTAGAAGGTTCAGTAGGTTAAAAATTTGTTTAAAGTTTAAGGTTTAAAGTTGAGCAACCTAACCTTAAACAAAGAAAACTTTAAACTAAAAAACATGGCAACAATAACTAGATTCGAAGATTTAGAGATTTGGAAAGAAGCTAGAAGATTGGCTAAAGAAATTCATGCCATCTGTATTGAAACTGAATTAAAAAACGATTTTAGATTTAGAGATCAGATAAAAACTTCATCAGGTTCGGTAATGGATAATATTGCAGAAGGATTTGAAAGAAATGGGAATTTAGAATTCAGACAGTTTTTGTCTATCGCAAAAGGATCGGCAGGAGAAAGTAGGTCACAATTATATAGAGTTTTTGATTGTAATTACATTAACGAAGATAAATTTAATATACTAAAGACTGATTTTGAAAATTTAAGTGGAAAAATAAACAATTTTATATCATATTTAAACAAGAAAGATTTTAAAGGCACCAAGTTTCAGTAAACACGAGAACTTTAAACTTTAAACTTTAAACTAAAAAAAGCAAATGTTATCAATAAAAAATTTACACGCTTCGATTGAAGACAAAGAAATATTAAAAGGAATAAACCTTGAGGTAAAAGCAGGAGAAGTTCATGCGATTATGGGGCCAAATGGCGCCGGAAAAAGCACGCTTTCGGCAATTATTGCTGGAAACGAAAATTATACTGTAACTGATGGAGAAATTATCCTAGAAGGAGAAGATATTTCTGAATTAGCGCCAGAAGAAAGAGCACATAAAGGCGTTTTCTTATCGTTTCAATATCCTGTTGAAATTCCAGGAGTTTCGGTAACAAATTTCATGAAAACAGCTATTAACGAGTCTCGTAAAGCACGTGGACAAGAAGATATGCCTGCCAATGAAATGCTGAAACTAATTCGTGAAAAATCAGAACTATTAGAAATAGATCGTAAATTCTTATCTCGTTCTCTTAATGAAGGTTTTTCTGGAGGAGAGAAAAAACGTAACGAGATCTTTCAAATGGCGATGCTTGAACCTAAATTAGCAATCCTTGACGAAACCGATTCTGGTCTTGATATTGATGCTTTGCGTATTGTAGCAAACGGAGTAAACAAACTAAAAAGCAAAGACAACGCAGTAATCGTAATTACGCATTACCAACGTTTGTTAGACTATATAGTTCCAGATTTTGTACACGTTCTTCATGATGGAAAAATCGTAAAATCGGGAGGAAAAGAATTGGCGTTAGAGTTAGAAGAAAAAGGATACGATTGGTTAAAACAAGAAGTTAACTAAGATGGAATTGAAAGAAAAATTATTATCGTCATTTATGGCTTTTGAAGAAAAAATAGATTTTCATCAAGAGCTTCACGATGTGCGTAGTCAAGCTATAAAAAACTTTGAAAACAAAGGTTTTCCAACTAAAAAAGAAGAAGCTTGGAAATACACCTCGCTAAATACCATTTTAAAAAATGATTTTAGTGTATTTCCTAAAAAAGAAAACAGCATCGAATTTGCCGAAGTAAAAAAATATTTCCTACACGAAATAGACACTTACAAAGTAGTTTTTATCGACGGAATATTTAGTTCATTTTTATCTTCAACCTCACACGATGGTTTGGATGTTTGTTTAATGTCATCGGCATTAAATAAACCGAAATACAAAATGTACATCGACGAATATTTTAACAAAATAGCGAGTAAAGAAGAAAGTTTAACATCCTTAAATACGGCTTTTGCTAGCGAAGGGGCGTACATACATATTCCGAAAAGTAAAGTGGTAGAGAAACCTATTGAAATTGTTTATTTTTCGACAGGTTCAGAAGCGGCACTCATGGTGCAACCTCGCAACTTAGTAATCGTTGGCGAAAATGCACATGTACAAATCATCGAACGTCATCAAAGTTTAAATGACAATCCTGTTTTAACCAATTCGGTTACTGAAATTTTTGCTCAAAAACGAGCGATTGTCGATTATTATAAAGTACAAAATGATGTGCAAACTGCCAATTTGATTGACAATACATACATCTCACAAAAACAAGAAAGTAACGTATCTGTTCATACTTTTTCTTTTGGTGGAAACATTACAAGAAACAACCTGAATTTTTACCATCAAGGCGAAAGAATCGATTCTACGCTGAAAGGTGTTACCATTATTGGTGACAAACAACACGTAGATCATTATACATTGGTACAGCATGCTACGCCAAACTGCGAAAGCCATCAAAATTACAAAACCATTCTTGACGGATCATCAACGGGCGTTTTTAACGGAAAGATTTTTGTAGAAAAAGAAGCTCAAAAAACGGATGCTTTTCAGAAAAATAACAATATTCTATTAAGCGACAAAGCCACGATTAATGCAAAACCACAACTAGAAATTTTTGCAGATGATGTAAAATGTTCTCATGGTTGCACGATAGGACAACTAGACGAAAATGCCATGTTTTATATGCAACAACGCGGAATTCCTAAAAAAGAAGCCAAAGCTTTATTGATGTATGCTTTTACAAGTGAAGTAACAGGAAGTATAAAAATACCAGAACTGAGAAGTAAAATAGCCCGAATCATTGCCGACAAATTAGGCGTGAAAATGGGATTTGATTTATAATAGAAAGGTTGTCGAAAGGCAACCTTTCTTATTTATTCTATTTTAGGTTCATACAAAGAATTATGATTCGTCTTTGGTAGTTCGGATTAAACTAATACCAGAAATAAAAAATACAGCACCCAAAATTCCATAAATAATTAGGGATTTAACATCTTTTTCGCTTCCAGAGGTTCCTGTAAATATTACTGCTGTATAAATTAGACCTGCTATTCCGAGAACAGTAAGTAAGGAACCGAAGATTCTTTTTATATTCATGACTTCATGGTTTTTAATGATATGTAAGTTAAACTGTTTAACCGAGATGTTAAAGATAGTTACAAAATTGTAGCACAGTGTTATAGGATTCTGATAAAAACTTATATTATTCACGCTTAAAATTACTTCTTCAAACTCCCCAAAATACCTTTCAACATACCATTAAAATCAAACTCTCCGTCTTCTTTTAGTCCCATTCTCACAATAACAATATCTAGCGACGGAATAATAAACACATTTTGCCCTTGAAAACCATTGGCAGAATATAAATCTTTAGGAGCATCTGGATATTTTCCTCCTGCATTTAGCCAAAATTGTCCGCCATAAACACCGTTAGAATCATTAGTTGGTGTGGCTACATATTTTGCCCAGCTTTCATCAAAAATTTGTTCACCATTCCAATTTCCCTTGTGCAAATAAAGCAAGCCAAATTTTGACCAATCACGAGCCGTTGCCCAGCCGTATGAAGAACCAACATAATTTCCGGCCATATCGGTTTCTATCACCATCGAATTCATTCCTATTTTATCAATTAACGACGAATACCAAAAATCTAAATACTCTTGGTGTGTTTTAAACTGGTTTCTTAAAATTCCAGACAATAAATTGGTCGTTCCAGAGGAATAATTCCAGTGTGTGTTGGGTTTAAACTTTGCAGGTTTTACAATTTGCGATTTCGACATGTCTTCTGCTTGAAAAAGCATTTTTGTTGCATCAGATATTTTCTCGTAATCTTCTTCCCATTCCAATCCAGAATTCATGTGTAACAAATCGTTTGTGGTAATATTTTTGCGTTCATCATTTTGCCATTCTGCAATTGGAGCGGGTTTATTAATATCGAACTTCCCTTGTTTTTGAAGAATTCCGAAATAAGTCGCCGTAATGCTTTTTGTCATAGACCAACCTAGAATTTTAGAATCTTTTGTAAAGCCAGTATCGTATTTTTCGGCAATAATTTTGTCTTTATAAATGACTAATAAAGCGCGAGTTCGTTTCTTTTTTTCTCCTTTTTTATCGAAAGCATTTGCTACAGCTTTGTCTAATTTTGTATAATCAATATTCTCAAAAACAACTTTCTCAGCTTCCTTATTTCCATAAGGAAAAACTAAATTGTTGTTTAGTTTTGTTCTTTTTGGCATTTCATAAGGTTTGGATTCATCAAAATCATCATTTATCAAAGTAGCTCCTAATCCTTCTCGGTATATTGCTTTTCGTTCTTTCAAACCATAAACGGAAGCTGAAGCTGATTTAGAAGTTTCTCCAATTTCGTTTTTTGCTAAATCAATCATATCAATATCATTGTCGCCTTTTTCAATCATATCAAGACTTCGGTTATCAATAAAATGGCCTGAAGCCACACTTTTAGCAGAAAAGCCAGAAATTAAATCCAATTTAGGATACGTTGTAAAACCGAAATAAACTAAAAATAAAAGTAACGCTAAACCCAGAATTTTGAATGCTTTTTTCATATAGGAAAATTTATAACTTAACGCAAGTTAAGAAAATTTACCATATAAGACATTTAAGAAAATATAAGTGAATCTAAACAAACTTACATGTCCTTAAATGTCTTATGTGGTTTAATAAATATTAAAATTTATTAACGAATGTTTCATTAAAATATAAAGCAATTGTATTACTTTTGTATTTAGAATTTTTCTAAATAACTATGTTAGATATAAATAAAATAAGAACCGATTTTCCAATTCTTACTCAAAAAGTAAACGGGAAACCATTGGTTTATTTCGATAACGGTGCCACTTCTCAAAAACCACAAATAGTAATTGATGCTATTGCGACGTATTACCAAGAAATAAATGCCAATATTCACCGTGGTGTGCATACGCTAAGCCAATTGGCAACCGATGCTTATGAAGAATCACGCATTAAAATTCAAAACCATATTAATGCAAAATTCGCTCACGAAGTGCTTTTTACATCAGGGACAACATTTGGAATAAATCTTGTTGCCAACGGATTTGCATCTATTTTAAAACCAAATGATGAGGTTATGGTTTCGGCACTCGAACATCATAGTAATATTGTGCCTTGGCAAATGTTATGCGAAAAAACAGGTGCGAAACTGGTTGTAATTCCTATGAATGAAAATGGAGAATTAATCCTATCTGAATACGACCGATTACTTTCTAATAAAACCAAAATTGTTACTGTAAATCATATTTCGAATGCGCTAGGAACTGTTAATCCTATAAAATATATGATTGACAAAGCCCATGAAGTAGGTTCCGCCATCCTAATCGACGGAGCGCAAGCTGTCCCACATCTTAAACCCAATGTACAAGAACTAGATTGCGATTTTTATGTTTTTTCAGGACACAAAATGTGCGGTCCAACAGGAGTAGGGATTTTGTACGGAAAAGAAGCTTGGCTAAATAAACTTCCACCATATTTAGGTGGTGGCGAAATGATAAAAGAAGTGACTTTCGAGAAAACAACGTATGCCGATTTGCCACATAAATTCGAAGCAGGAACGCCCAATATTGCAGGCGGAATTGTGCTAGGAACTGCTGTCGATTATATGAATTCGATAGGTTTCGAAAACATACAACAACAAGAAAAAGAATTATTAGCCTACGGAACTGAACGATTATTAGAAATAGAAGGTCTAAAAATTTACGGTCAAGCCAAAGAAAAAACATCGGTAATTTCTTTTAATATTGACGGAATTCATCCATACGACATTGGTACAATTATTGACAAGCTAGGAATAGCAGTTCGTACAGGTCACCATTGTGCTCAGCCCATTATGAATTATTTTAAAATTCCAGGAACTATAAGAGCCAGTTTTGCGTTTTATAATACAAAAGAAGAAATTGATATATTTGTAGAAGCTGTCAAAAAAGCAAAAACAATGTTGTCTTAAAATTATTTGAAGCTATTCCTGCTGTGCGCTATATCTTTTCCTTGCTAAAGGAGCAAGAAAAAGGTAATTGCGAGAGCAATTCGACCATCAGGGCTAAAAACTCTAAAAAACAAACATTATGAAAACAATTGCATTAGTATTTTTAAGTTTATTTTTGACTAAATCATGTCAGAATAAAAAGGAGTTAGTTGAAAATGCTCAGGCTATTGAGGCAACTAAAATTGAAGAAAATAAAACCGAAATGCCTGAAAATAAAGTTCAAACAGGAACAAAAGTTGAATATGAAGCAACGTCTAGAGGTTTTTTTAGCAAAATCATATTCGAAAACAATCAGATAACAATTGCTTCTGATAGAAACAATCCAGAAAAAGTTACCGTTGTTATGCTTACTAAAGAAGATGTTTCAGAAATATCAAATTTAATTAAGGCAGTAAATCTAGACGAATTGCCAAATCTAAAAGCACCATCAGAAGCAAGAACGTATGACGGCGCACCACACGCAAACTTAACTATTACATCAAACGGGACAGTATATACTGGAGCTGGTTTTGACGCTGGAAATCCACCATCCGACATCGCAAAATTAGTTTCAAAATTAGTTTCCTATTCAGAGAAAAAATAATGACAATAAAAGAAATTCAAGAAGAAATTGTAGATGAGTTTTCAATGTTTGATGACTGGATGCAACGTTACGAATACATCATCGATTTAGGAAAAAACCTTCCCTTAATAAAAGAAGAATTCAAAACCGATGAAAATATTATCAAAGGTTGCCAATCGAAAGTATGGTTACAAGGGGAGCAACATGATGACAAAATCGTTTTTACTGCCGATAGTGATGCTATTTTAACCAAAGGAATAATTGCCATATTAATTAGAACTTTTTCTAATAAAACCGCCTCAGAAATTCTCGAAGCCGATATGAATTTTATTGACGAAATTGGATTGAAGGAACATTTGTCACCAACACGAGCCAACGGATTGGTTTCGATGATAAAACAAATAAAAATGTATGCATTGGCTTTTCAAGCTAAAAATTAAAAATATTATGGAAGAATTTAACGATACAATCAATTTAGGAGAAGCAGCGGTAAAAGTTTTAAAAACTATTTACGACCCAGAAATCCCTGTAGATATTTATGAACTAGGTCTAATCTATGATGTTTTTGTAAATGAAACATTAGATGTAAAAATCTTAATGACACTTACTTCACCAAACTGTCCAGTTGCCGAAACTTTACCAAGAGAAGTAGAAGACAAAATCAAAAAAATAGATACTGTAAAATCTTGTGAAGTCGAAATCACATTCGATCCACCATGGACAAAAGATTTGATGAGTGAAGAAGCAAAATTAGAATTAGGGATGCTATAAAATGCAAGACGAAATAATAAATAAGGTTGCTAATTCTGTACTCGAAGTTTTCGATTTAGAGGATTATTATGCAAAAGAAATTCGGACTCAAATAGATATTTCGCAGTGGCTTTATGAAGGTTTTTTGTTAAAAGAAAAAGACTTTCGTGAAGCACTAAAAAATCATGATTGGTCACAATATGAAAACCATTATGTAGCCATACATTGTTCAACAGATGCTATTATTCCTGCATGGGCTAGTGTTTTGGTTACAATTCATGTTTTTCCATTTGCTAAAAAAATAGTAAGTGGTAATTTGCAAGATTTAGAAACTAGTTTATACCAAGAAATACTATCTGTTATCGATTATTCTAAATACCAAGATAAACCTGTAATTATAAAAGGTTGCTCTAAAAAACCGGTTCCAGAAAGTGCATATATTCTTGCCGTACAGAAACTCCAACCCTTTGCAAAAAGCATTATGTATGGCGAGGCTTGCTCTGCAGTTCCTTTGTTTAAAAGAAAATAAAACTACTCTTTTCTTTATTTTTTATAAATTTGTAGGAAATTTAAAGACAAAGAATATGAGAAAAATAATTTTAGTAGTAACAATTTTACTTTTTGGCATTAATGCTAATGCTCAAGTAAATGAAAAAGAATTACTTAATAAAAACGCAGAAGCCGCAAAAAAAGCAGATGACACTACAAATGTAGGTTGGAAACGTGGCGGAAACATTGTATTTTTATTCAATCAATCGGCGTTTAATAATGATTGGTTGGGTGGCGGAACAGCAAACATGGCTGGGAGTTTAGGACTTAACTACGATTTTAATTACAAAGCTGGAAAAATAGTTTGGGATAACAAAATAATTGGCTCTTATGGTTTAACCAAACTTAAGGGACAAGACATGGTAAAATCAGATGATAGGCTAGAATTCACCTCACTTTTCGGAAGAAAAGCAGGACAAGGAAACTGGTATTATTCATGGTATTTGAACTTTAAAACACAAATGGATTCTGGTTTCGACCCTAAAACAGGTGTAAAAATATCGCATTTTTTCTCACCAGCTTATTTCCAATCAGGTCCAGGTATGTTATGGAAAAAAAGCGATAACCTAAAATTGAATATTGCACCAGCAACCTCAAAATTAATATTTGTTCATGATCATTTTACGCAATTAGGTTCCGCTTTTGGAGTAGAACAAGGAAAATCTAGTCGATATGAATTTGGTGCGGCTCTAAACGGATATTATAAATTAAACTTGATGGAAAACATTTCGATGGAAAACATTTTAAATTTATATTCTAATTATCTAGACAAACCACAAAATGTAGATATCGATTATCAAATGAATTTAGTTATGAAAGTCAATAAATATATTTCTACAAATGTAGCATTCCAAGCCTTGTACGATGACAATGCTAGAGGCGCTTTCCAAATTAGAGAAGTATTTGGTTTAGGCGTAAATTATGGTTTTTAGATTAAAATAGTACTTATATAAAAAAAAATCCCAACTAATAGTTGGGATTCCTTTTCATATATATTTTTTTGAATAAAATCCTATTTATCAAGATGTAAACCATGTAATCTTGCCACATATTTTCCAATAACATCAAATTCTAAATTTATTTTTGTTCCAATTTTAAAATTTTTAAAATTTGTATGGGCATAAGTATAAGGAATAATAGCCACGCTAAATTGGTTTTCTTTAGAGTTTACAACCGTTAGGCTCACACCATTTACGGTAATCGAACCTTTTTCGATAGTTATATTGTGCAGGTTTTTATCATATTCAAAAGTAAAATACCAGCTTCCATTAGCTTCTTCAATAGTTGTGCAAATCGCAATTTGGTCCACATGTCCTTGTACAATATGTCCGTCAAGTCTGTCGCCAAGCTTCATCGCACGTTCCAGATTTACCACATCATTCACATTCCAATTTGACAAATTAGTTTTATCAATCGTTTCTTTGATGGCGGTTACGGTATAAATATCGTTATCAATATTTACAACGGTCAGACAAACACCATTATGCGCTACACTTTGGTCTATTTTAAGTTCGTTTGTAATGTTAGACGCTACTTTAATATGAATATTTTCGCCGTCTTTTTCTAATGCTTTTATTGTACCGAGAGTTTCTATGATTCCTGTGAACATTGCTGGTTTTATTTTAGTAAATTTGCATTCAAAATTAGCAATAAATACGTTGAACTGATGACAAAAAGAGCAGAAAATATAATTGTAGGCATTTCTATAGGAGATTTAAACGGAATAGGTAGCGAAGTAATCCTAAAATCGTTTGAAGATTCGAGAATGTTAGAGCTATGCACACCCATAATTTTTGCTAATGTAAAAATCCTTTCATTTCTTAAAAAAGAACTTAGATTAGAAGCGCCTTTACACGGAATAGATCGATTGGACCAAATGGTTATTGGTAAAATAAATGTGTTAAATGTTTGGAAAGAAGGTGTAAATATAAATTACGGTCAGCTTGATAATGAAGTGGGTAAATATGCAATAAAATCTTTTGTGGCCGCAACCAAAGCACTGAAAGATGGCGATATAGATGTTTTAGTAACGGCGCCAATAAGCAAATCGAATATTCAAGCCGAAGATTTTAAATTTCCTGGCCACACCGATTATTTAGACCAAGAATTAGAAGGAGATGCGCTAATGTTTATGATTCAAGATAATTTACGTGTCGGATTGCTTACGGATCATGTTCCGTTAAGTGAGGTAGCAAAACATTTGACAGAAGAATTAATTAGAAAAAAAATAAAAACAATAAATAAATCATTAATCCAAGATTTTGGCATCAGAAAACCAAAAATTGCAGTTTTAGGACTCAATCCACATTCTGGAGACAATGGTGTTATTGGTGACGAAGAAGATAAAGTAATCAAGCCCACTTTAAAGAAAATTTTCGACGAAGGAACGCTGGTTTTTGGTCCGTTTTCTGCCGATGGTTTCTTCGGAAGCAATCAATATGAAAATTATGATGCCGTGATTGCAACTTATCACGATCAAGGATTAATTCCTTTTAAAACCTTGTCATTTGGAAAAGGAGTCAACTATACCGCAGGTTTAAACAAAGTAAGAACATCACCCGACCATGGAACAGCGTTTGAAATTGCAGGAAAAGGAATTGCCGATAATAATTCGTTTCTAGAAGCAATATATGCAGCTATAGATATTTTTAAATCTAGAAATGAATACGCGGAAATGACAATAAAGCCACTTAAAACAAAAGAAAAGCAGTTATAAACAAAAAAATGTTGATAACGCTTTTAAGTTTATAAAAAATTTATATCTTTGCACTCCCTAATAAAGGAACAAATTGTTGTTAAGATGAAAGTTACAAATGAATTTTTAATCCCATTCATAGGATTAAAGCTAGGTAAACATCAGTTTGAATACCAAATTAGTAAAGCGTTCTTTGAGCACTTTGAGTTTGACGAATTTGAAAGCGCCAACATCAAAGTAAACATAGTATTAGAAAAGAAAAACACAATGCTTGAATTAAATTTCAAACATTCAGGAACCATAAATGTTCCGTGTGATTTAACTAGCGAAGATTTTGATTTACCAATAAAAGGAAATCTAAAACTCATCGTTAGATTTGGCGAAACATTCAATGACGAAAATGAGGATTTACTCATTTTACCCATAGGAGAACACCAAATAGATGTAGCACAGTATATTTATGAAATGATTGTCTTGTCTATACCGCTCAAGAAAATTCATCCAGGTATAAAAGATGGTACTTTAGAAACTAAAGCCCTATCAAAACTGAAAGAAATAAGTGTTACTGAACAAACACAAGAAAAAAACGTTCAAGAAGAAACAGAAATAAAAGCAGAGAATACAGACCCGCGTTGGGACAAATTGAAAACACTATTAACGGATAAATAATTTTGCAAAATGGCACATCCTAAGAGAAAGATCTCCAAAACAAGAAGAGACAAAAGAAGAACTCACTATAAAGCAACTGTTGCTCAAATCGCAACTTGTCCTATAACTGGTGAAGCACATTTATACCACAGAGCTTACTGGCATGAAGGTAAAATGTACTACAGAGGTCAAGTAGTTATCGACAAACAAACAGCTGTTGCTTAATACATTTTTTGTATAAAACACCTAACTCTCACTAAGTGAGAGTTTTTTTGTTGGGTATAACCGAAAAATAAAAATTGAAACAAATAAATTTTTAGTTTAAAGTTTTTTTGTAACTTCATCGTCTTTTAAAATCTTCTTTTTAGAAGCATTATTTGAATTTTATGAATACAATTACAGCCGCAATTACAGCCGTTGGCGCATACGTACCTGATTTTGTACTTTCTAACCAAGTGTTGGAAACCATGATCGATACTAACGATGAATGGATAACAACTCGTACAGGAATCAAAGAAAGAAGAATTCTTAAAGAAAAAGGCAAAGGAACTTCCTTTCTTGCCATAAAAGCAGCACAAAACCTAATCGAAAAATCAGGAATAAACCCTGCAGAAATAGATATGGTAATAATGGCAACTACAACACCAGATATGCCAGTGGCATCAACTGGAGTTTTTGTTGCTAGTCAAATAGGTGCTGTAAATGCTTTTGCATATGATTTACAAGCAGCTTGTTCTAGTTTCCTATACGGAATGTCAACTGCCGCAGCTTACATACAATCAGGACGTTATAAAAAAGTATTATTAATTGGTGCTGATAAAATGTCATCAATAATCGATTATACCGACAGAGCTACTTGTATCATCTTTGGAGATGGAGCAGGAGCTGTTTTATTCGAACCAAATACCGAAGGATTAGGATTACAAGACGAATATTTACGTTCAGACGGAATAGGTCGCGATTACTTAAAAATTGACGCTGGAGGTTCTATGCTTCCTTCTTCAAAAGAAACAGTTGAAAACGGTCAGCATACTGTTTTTCAAGATGGTAAAACAGTTTTCAAATATGCCGTTTCAGGTATGGCTGATGTAAGTGAGAAAATTATGCAACGTAATAATTTATCTAACGATGATGTAAACTGGCTAGTCGCACACCAAGCAAACAAACGTATTATCGATGCAACAGCACAACGTATGAATCTTGACGAATCGAAAGTATTGTTAAATATTCACCGTTACGGGAACACAACTTCAGCAACTTTACCATTATTATTAAGTGATTTCGAAAATCAATTAAAAAAAGGAGATAACCTTATCTTTGCTGCTTTTGGTGGCGGGTTCACTTGGGGATCTATCTATTTAAAATGGGCATATAATAAAAAGGATTAAATGATTCGAGAATTGAAAGATTAAGTTATTACTGTAATCTTTCCGTTTTTAAAATAATAAAAACCATAACTAAAACGAATAACCATGGATTTAAAAGAAATTCAAAATCTAATCAAATTTGTAGCAAACTCAGGTGTTGCAGAAGTAAAATTGGAAACAGGAGATGTAAAAATCACCATTAGAACAACTTTAGAAGGTAGTACAGAAACAACTTATGTACAACAAATGCCTGCCCAAAACATGTTACAACAAGCAGTTGCTCCACAACAAATTGCTCCAGTTGCTCAAACTCCAGTTGCACCAGCAGCAGACGAAAATGCTAAATACATTACTGTAAAATCACCAATTATTGGAACTTTCTACAGAAAACCTTCTCCAGACAAAGCAATGTTTGTAGAAGTTGGAAGCACAATCGGAAAAGGAGATGTTCTTTGTGTGATAGAAGCTATGAAATTATTTAACGAAATCGAATCTGAAGTTTCAGGTAAAATCGTTAAAGTATTGGTAGATGATATGTCACCAGTAGAATTTGACCAACCATTATTCTTAGTAGACCCTTCTTAAATTTAGATTTCAGATTTCAGATTTTAGAGTTTTTTGAAAAGTCTAATTGTCTAATAATCTAATTGTCTAATAATCTAAATAAAAAAAGATGTTTAAAAAAATATTAATAGCAAACAGGGGCGAAATAGCACTTCGTATTATTAGAACCTGTAAAGAAATGGGAATAAAAACCGTTGCGGTTTATTCTACAGCTGATGCTGAAAGTTTACACGTAAAATTTGCTGATGAAGCAGTTTGTATTGGACCACCACCGAGTAATTTATCTTACTTAAAGATGTCTAATATTATTGCTGCTGCTGAAATTACAAATGCAGATGCAATACATCCAGGTTACGGATTCTTGTCTGAAAATGCTAAGTTTTCTAAAATATGTCACGAACATAATATCAAGTTTATTGGTGCTTCACCAGAAATGATTGATCGTATGGGAGATAAAGCTTCGGCAAAATCGACTATGATAGAAGCAGGAGTACCTTGTGTTCCAGGTTCAGTAGGGATTTTAGAGTCATACGAACAAGCAGAGCAATTGGCTTCTGAATTTGGCTACCCAGTAATGCTTAAAGCAACTGCTGGAGGTGGTGGAAAAGGAATGCGTGCTGTTTGGAAACAAGAAGATTTACTAAAAGCTTGGGAAGGGGCTCGTCAAGAGTCTGCCGCTGCTTTTGGAAATGATGGTATGTATCTTGAAAAACTAATTGAAGAACCTAGACATATTGAAATTCAAGTTGTTGGAGATTCTTTTGGAAAAGCTTGTCATTTGTCAGAAAGAGATTGTTCGGTACAACGTCGTCACCAAAAACTAACAGAAGAAACACCATCGCCATTTATGACCGATGAACTTCGTAATAAAATGGGATTAGCTTCTGTAAAAGCTGCTGAATATATTAAATATGAAGGTGCAGGAACGGTGGAGTTTTTAGTTGACAAACACCGTAATTTCTACTTTATGGAAATGAATACTCGTATCCAAGTAGAACACCCAATTACAGAACAAGTTATCGATTATGACTTAATTCGTGAACAAATTATGGTAGCTGCAGGAATTCCTATTTCAGGAAAAAATTATTTCCCAAATATGCACGCTATCGAATGTCGTATTAATGCGGAAGACCCTTACAATGATTTCCGTCCTTCACCAGGAAAAATCACCGTATTACATTCGCCAGGAGGTCACGGAGTTCGTTTAGATACTCATGTTTACGCAGGTTATACCATCCCACCAAATTATGACTCAATGATTGCAAAGTTAATTACAACTGCGCAAACACGTCAAGAAGCTATCAATAAAATGAAACGTGCTTTAGACGAATTCGTAATAGAAGGAATAAAAACTACCATTCCTTTTCACAGACAATTAATGGATGATGAAAGATATGTTGCAGGTGATTACACCACAGCATTTATGGATACTTTTGTTATGAAAGAACAAAAATAAATTGAAAATCCCGATTTAAAAATCGGGATTTTTTTATTTAAAAAATATTGGTTTGAAAAAAATCATACCACTTAACTTCGTATTTTTGCTTCTTTTATATCATTAATGAATAACACGTATCCAAAGACCGAAAAGCTAAAAAGCAAAACAACTATCGATTTACTTTTTTCGGAAGGAAAATCAGTCTCTAAATACCCTTTGCGATTGGTTTATGTTCCAATTGATTTAGAAAATGAAGAGCAAATAAAAATGGGCGTTTCAGTTTCTAAAAAATATTTCAAAAAAGCGGTAGATAGAAATTATTTCAAACGTGTTTTGCGAGAAACTTATCGCTTAAACAAACATTTGTTGTTAGAGAATTCAGAAAAAATATATGGGTTTATGTTTTTTTATCAAACCAAAGACCGCTTATCTTATCAAGAAATTAACGAAAAGACAATTCAACTGTTTGAGAAATTCGTGGCTTCGATAAAAGAGTAACGGTTTATTTTCAAGACCTGTCTTTCCCACGAAGGTGGGAAGCCAAAATAGATTCCCGCCTGCGCGGGAATGACAAAAAAGTGGAAAACAAAAAAGAGTTACTCTAGTGAGTAACTCTTTTTTTATAAACCGAATTAATAACGTATTATAATTGTGGTCCTGCTTTTATTAGATTTTTCCCTTCTTCATTATCTGTATATTGAACAAAGTTTTTAACAAATCTACCTGCTAAATCTACTGCTTTTGTATTCCATTCTGAAGCATCAGCATAAGTGTTTCTTGGATCTAATATTTCTGAATTCACATCATTTAAAGATGTTGGAACTGCAAAATTAAAAATGGGCACTATTTTAGTTTCTGCTTTTTCGATAGAACCATCTAAAATGGCATCAATAATAGCACGAGTGTCTTTTATAGAAATACGTTTTCCCGTACCGTTCCAACCTGTATTTACCATATAAGCTGTTGCGTTGTGTTCTTCCATTTTTTTTACCAATTCTTGTCCGTATTGTGTTGGATGTAATGATAAAAATGCTTTCCCGAAACAAGCCGAGAATGTTGGCTCTGGTTGCGTTACGCCTCTTTCTGTTCCTGCTAATTTTGCAGTAAATCCAGATAGGAAATAGTATTTTGTTTGTTCTGGTGTTAACTTAGATACTGGAGGCATCACTCCAAAAGCATCAGCAGTTAAGAATATTACTTTTGTTGCATGACCTGCTTTAGATACTGGTCTTACAATATTGTCAATATGATCTATTGGATAAGAAACTCTTGTGTTTTGAGTAACCGATCCGTCTTTAAAATCTATTTTCCCATTAGCATCAACTGTTACGTTCTCAAGTAACGCATTTTTGCGAATAGCTTTATAGATGTCTGGTTCATTTGCTTCGCTTAAATCGATTGTTTTTGCGTAACAACCGCCTTCAAAGTTGAAAACACCGTCGTTATCCCAACCATGTTCATCATCACCTATTAATTCTCTTTTAGGATCTGTAGATAAAGTTGTTTTTCCTGTTCCTGATAATCCGAAGAAAACCGCAACATCACCATCTTTTCCTTTATTAGCAGAACAATGCATCGAAGCCATTCCTTGTAATGGCAAGTAATAGTTCATCATCGAGAACAATCCTTTTTTCATTTCGCCACCATACCAAGTTCCTCCAATTAATTGAATTTTTTCGGTCAAGTTGAATGCTACATATACTTCTGAGTTTAATCCGTGTGCTTCAAAATCTTTAAATTCAGTTTTAGAACCGTTCATTACCACAAAATCAGGCTCTCCGTAAGTTTCCATTTCAGCATCGGTAGGACGGATAAACATATTTTTTACAAAATGTGCTTGCCAAGCTACCTCAACAATAAAACGAACTTTTAGACGGGAATTTTCGTTAGCACCACAAAATGTATCTACTACAAAAAGTCTTTTTCCAGACAATTGATTAACTGTGGTTTCTTTTAGTGCATTCCAAGTATCTTGAGAAATTGGCTTGTTATCGTTGACTGCTTTGTCTGATGTCCACCAAATCGTGTTTTCGGTAACAGCATCCTTTACAATATATTTATCTTTTGGGGAGCGACCTGTAAATTCGCCTGTCATTACATTTACAGCGCCAAGTTCGGTTAGCTGTCCTTTTTCGTATCCTTCAAGAGCAGGATTTAGTTCTTCTTGGTATAAAAATTCAAACGAAGGATTATGAATTATTTCTGAAGCGTTTGTTATTCCGTACTTTTCTAACGAAATCGATTTCGTAGATTGTTTATATGTTTCCATAAATAATTTTATGTGTGAATACTTGAACAAAGTGCAAAAGTATAAATATTATTTCAAACAGATTTAATATTATGCCTTTTTTATGCTTATATAATAAAAAGAAATTACCCAAGAAATTATAAGAAACAATCCTCCTATTGGCGTTATTGGCCCTAGAAATTTAAAATTCAAACCCATTACTCCGCTCGATGCTAACAAAAATATAGATCCTGAGAATAATATTGTTCCCGATAAAGTCAGATAAAAAACAATCTTTTTCTGTTCAGGTAAAAGCATTTGTGTGGTTCCTATAAACAATAAAAAAAATCCGTGGTACATCAAGTAACGCACACCAACTTCAAATGAAGATAATTGTTCCGGTGTTAAAACTTTTTTTAATGCGTGTGCTCCAAAAGCACCCAATATAATCGAAATAAATCCAAAAACTAATGCAGTGAGAATGATTTTCTTGTCCATAATCTTTTTAATTAAAACTTCTGTTTTCTTTCGTCAAAAATATAACATTTCATTACATTTGCGTCACTTTTTTACAATCAAAAAATGAGAAATGTACTTATTATTGGAGCTGGACGCTCAGCTTCATCACTTATAAAATATCTTTTAGACAAGTCTGAAAGTGAAAATTTGCATCTAACCATTGGTGACTTATCGCTAGAGTTAGCCCAACGCAAAACAAAAAATCATAAAAATGCTACTGCCATTGCTTTAGATATTTTTGATACAAATCAGAGAAAATCAGAAATTCAAAAAGCAGATATTGTCATTTCTATGTTGCCTGCGCACATGCATATTGAAGTAGTAAAAGATTGTGTTGTTTATAAAAAACACATGGTGACCGCTTCTTATATTAGTGATGCCATGCAAGAATTAGATGCTGCTGCCAAAGAAAATAATTTAGTTTTCATGAACGAAATTGGGCTCGATCCAGGTATAGATCACATGAGTGCTATGAAAGTTATTGATGAAATTCGTGACAAAGGCGGAAAAATGATACTTTTCGAATCCTTTTGTGGCGGACTAGTAGCTCCAGAATCCGACAACAATCTATGGAACTACAAATTTACTTGGGCACCAAGAAATGTAGTTTTGGCCGGACAAGGTGGCGCAGCAAAGTTTATACAAGAAGGAACTTACAAATATATTCCATACCACAAACTATTTCGTAGAACCGAATTTTTAGAAGTAGAAGGATACGGACGCTTTGAAGGTTATGCCAATCGTGATTCTTTAAAATACCGAAGCATTTATGGTTTAGACGATGTCCTAACTTTGTATCGAGGAACGATTAGAAAAGTAGGTTATTCGAAAGCATGGAATATGTTTGTGCAATTAGGAATGACTGACGATTCGTATATAATAGATGATTCTGAAACTATAAGTTATCGTGAATTTGTAAACCTATTTTTACCTTATCACCCAACCGATTCTGTCGAAATAAAACTTCGTTTAAGTCTTGGTATCGAACAAGATGATATTATGTGGGACAAATTATTAGAACTCGATTTATTTAATAAAAATAAAATTGTGGGTCTAAAAGATGCTACACCAGCACAAATTCTCGAAAAAATATTGACCGATAGTTGGACTTTGCAACCACAAGACAAAGACATGATTGTCATGTATCATAAATTTGGTTATGAGCTAAACGGAAAACAACATCAAATAGATTCTAAAATGGTTTGTATTGGCGACGACCAAACTTATACCGCCATGGCAAAAACTGTAGGATTGCCGGTAGCTATGGCAACTTTACAAATCCTAAACGGAAAAATTACAACTCCTGGTGTTCAGTTACCAATAAAAGAGGAAGTGTATTTACCTATTCTGAAAGAACTAGAAGAATTTGGTATTCACTTTAAAGAAACGGAAATGCCTTATGTAGGTTACAATCCAGATAAAGCTAGAAATTAATTTAAACTGATATTTCTTTTTTCAACACGAATTCTACTAATTTCCACAAAATAATTAGTGGAATTCGTGTTGAAATACAGTTTTTTTAAAACCAAATCTCTATTTTTGATTTAAATTTATAACTCATGAAGATAAATCAGTTGCAAATAGAAATAGATGGCATCGATAAAGAGATACTTCGTTTCCTGATGGAAGACGCACGAAAACCGATACTTCAAATTGCTAATAAAATAGGAATTTCTGGCGCAGCCATTCACCAACGATTGCGAAAATTAGAAGATGCAAAGGTTATTTCGGGTTCAAAACTAATTGTAAACACAAAAGTTTTGGGTTACAATACGATGGCTTTTGTGGGTGTTTATCTAGACAAAGCATCAAGTAATGCTGAAGCTGTTAAAGAATTAAAGAGAATTCCCGAAGTATTAGAATGTCATTATACCACAGGAAATTGGAGTATTCTTATCAAAATTATTTGTCGTGACAATGAGCATTTGATGAACTTACTGAACAAAAAAATACAGCCCATTACCGGTGTTTCTAGAACGGAAACATTCATATCTTTAGACCAACAAATAGAAAGACAAATTCAGTTATAAAAAAATCCGCTTCTTTCGAAACGGATTCTAGTTCATTGTTTTTTAAATTTATCTTCTATTCATGTAGATAGAAATGTAATACAATAGGGTTGCAATAGATCCTAAAGCAGCAACGACATAAGTTCTTGCGGCCCATTTTAAAGCATCTTTGGCTCCAGCTTGTTCTGCTGGATTCAGCATATGTTTGTTCTCTAACCATGCCAAAGCGCGATTACTAGCGTCATATTCTACAGGTAAAGTAATAATAGTAAATAAAGTTGTTGCGGCAAAAATTACAATTCCCACCAATAATAATGATGGAAAAGTTCTAACCATCAAGATTCCTGCTAACAATATCCATTGCATGTAACTTGAAGCAATGTTTACGACAGGAACTAGTTTTGACCTCATCGTTAACCATTCGTAACCTACAGCATGTTGCACAGCGTGACCACATTCGTGAGCTGCAACTGCTGCCGCTGCTGCATTTCGTTGATTGTAAACTGCTTCACTCAAGTTTACGGTTTTATCTACTGGATTGTAATGATCTGTTAGTTGTCCCGCAACCGAAATGACTTGAACATCACGAATTCCGTTATCGGCAAGCATTTTTTCGGCAATTTCTTTTCCCGACATTCCGTTTTGCAATTGCAATTTGGAATAATGTTCAAACTTACTTTTTAGTCGTGAACTGACTAACCAGCTTGCAAGCATGATTACTCCCATTAAAATCATTGAAGGTAAACTATACATATTCTTATTTTTTTTAAATTAAACTATAAATTTATGTAAATAACATCAAATTGTGCGCCATTTTTTTTGAATGTCATTTTGACGGGAGTTTTTTTTAATCACATAGAAACATAGATTTTTTAATACCCAAAAATCAAAAACATCTATGTTTCTATGTGGTTTATACCAAACACATTTATAAATTAGTATAAAAATTAGCTTCTTTTTTGAACCATTAAGATATTTAAGGAAATTAAGTAAGACTATTTTATATACATTATGGTATTATATTGTTATTTACCCAACCAAATTTATCACTTTTCCAGGAACAATAATCACTTTTTTAGGTGTGTTTCCGTCGAGTTGTTTGATGGTTCGCTCGTCTTTCATGATGATTTCTTCAATTTGTGCTGGTGTTAAATCCAGAGGCAAATTGATCGTGAATTTCATTTTTCCGTTAAACGAAACAGGATATTCTTTGTCGCTTTCTACCAAATATTTCTCGTCACAAATTGGGAATGCTACTGTCGAAATCGACTCTGAATTCCCTAACTGATTCCATAATTCTTCAGAAATATGCGGCGCATAAGGCGAAAGTATAATCGCTAATGGTTCTAGAATGGCTCTTTCGTGACAGTTTTGTGTTCCCAATTCGTTGACACAAATCATAAACTGCGAAACGGAAGTATTGAAAGAGAAATTCTCGATGTCTTCTGTTACTTTTTTGATGGTTTTGTGTAACGATTTTAGACTTTCTTTCGATGGTTCGTTGTTTGTTACAATTAACCCATTATCATCAAAATACAAACGCCAAAGTTTTTTTAGGAATCCAAAAACACCTGTAATTCCGGCAGTATTCCAAGGTTTTGATTGTTCTAACGGGCCAAGAAACATTTCGTACAAACGTAAAGTATCTGCTCCGTATTCGTTACAAATGTCATCTGGATTGACAACGTTGTATTTTGATTTAGACATTTTCTCTACTTCGCGAGATACTGTGAATTTACCATTATATGGAACAAAATCTAAATCTTGATATTGAAAATTTTCAGTTTTTAACTTTTCAATATCTAATTCATTTTTTAAATCAACATATTCTACAGGGACATGAATTTTATATAAAATATTTCCAAAAGCTCCAATAGTAACCTTTTCATCAAGCCCAGACTCTTTTAGTTCATCCCAAATTGGCTTATTTAATTTTTCTTCTATTTCAGATTTAGCTATGCTTTCGTTCTTTTTTATCTCTTCTATTAATTCATTAGAACAGATAGTATCTAGAATTTTATATTTATCCTCAATTCGTTTAAATTCAGCTTCCTCTTGAGTAGAAAAGATTACAGATTGCTTTTTGAATAATCCAAATCCAATTTTATGAATAAAAGCACTTTCCCCCAAAATCATTCCTTGATTAATCAATTTCTTGAATGGTTCTTCTGTTGGTGCGTAACCTCTATCTTTTAGGAATTTGTTCCAAAAACGAGAGTACAATAAGTGACCAGTAGCATGTTCGCTTCCGCCAATGTATAAATCAACGTTTTCCCAATATTTTATGGCTTCTTTGCTTGCAAATTCGTTCTCATTGTGTGCGTCCATGTAACGCATCCAATACCATGACGAACCCGCCCAACCTGGCATGGTGTTCAATTCTAAAGGAAAAATTGTCTTATCATCAATCAACTGATTACTAACAACTGAACACTGAACACTATCCCAAGCCCAATTTGTAGCATTTCCTAATGGTGGTTGTCCGTCTTCGGTTGGCAAATATTTCTCTACTTCTGGGAGTTTAATTGGCAAATGTTTGGCATCAATCATTTGTGGCAATCCATTTACATAATACACCGGAAATGGTTCTCCCCAATAACGCTGGCGAGAGAAAACTGCATCACGCAAACGATAATTTGTTTTTCCTTTTCCTTGGTTTATATTTTCTAATTCTGAAATCGCTTTTTTGGTTGCTTCTTTATAATTTAATCCGTTCAAGAAATCGGAATTGGCAATAATTACATTGTCTTTCGAACCATACGCTTCGGTAGAAATATCTACCTTATCGAAAATGTTTTTAATTTCTGGCATTCCGTTTTGACCTTTGAAGAAATTTGCAAAAGCATAATCTCTTTCATCGCCACAAGGAACTGCCATTACTGCACCAGTTCCGTAACCTGCGAGTACATAATCACCTATCCAAACTGGAATAGGTTCTTTAGTAAACGGATGTTCGGCATAAGCACCAGTAAATACGCCCGAAATGGTTTTTACATCGGCCATACGCTCTCTTTCGGAACGTTTTGCTGTTTTTTCGATATAGGCATCGATAGCATCTTTTTGTTCTGGAGTGGTGATTTCTTGAACCAAAGGATGTTCTGGAGCCAATGTCATAAACGTAACGCCGAAAATAGTGTCGGGACGAGTCGTGAAAACTTCAATATGATATTTATACATTTTCAAATCGAATGAAACCATGGCTCCTACTGATTTTCCAATCCAGTTGCGTTGGCTTTCTTTGATGCTTTCGCTCCAATCGATATCATTTAGTCCTTGTAACAAACGTTCGGCATACGCAGAAATTCGCATGCTCCACTGGGTCATTTTTTTACGAATAACTGGGTGTCCACCACGTTCGGAAACGCCATTTACAATTTCATCATTGGCTAAAACGGTTCCTAATCCTGGGCACCAGTTTACTTCGGTTTCGGCCAAATAAGTTAATCGGTATTGTAATAGTATTTGTTGCTTTTTCTCTTCCGAATAAAATCCCCAATCTGATGGGAAAAATATTTCAACATTATCGTCGCAAACTGCATGAACTGTTGCATTTCCTGCCATTTCAAAAATAGAAATCAACGTTGAAATGTCTTCGGCTTTATCAGTGTCTTTATTGTACCACGAATTGAATAATTGAATAAAAATCCATTGGGTGTGTTTGTAATAATCGGCATTTGAGGTGCGCACTTCACGACTCCAATCGAATGAAAATCCTATTTTGTCTAGTTGTTCACGGTAACGAGCAATGTTTTCTTTGGTCGTTTTGTCTGGATGTTGCCCAGTTTGTATAGCGTATTGTTCCGCCGGAAGTCCAAAAGAATCATAGCCTTGTGGGTGCAAAACATTGAATCCTTTGTGGCGTTTGAATCTGGCTACAATATCCGAAGCAATATATCCCAGTGGATGCCCAACGTGTAATCCTGCTCCTGAAGGATAAGGAAACATGTCTAAAACATAATATTTGGGTTTATCTGATGTATTGCTTGCGGCAAATGTTTGGTTGTCTGCCCAGTGTTTTTGCCATTTGGCATCTATTTCGTTCGGAGTATATTTCATTGTTTAAGGTACTAAGGTTCTGAGGCATTAAGGCTCAGAGGTTTTATAAAAATTCTGATACAAAAATGATTGGTCTTTTAGCCCTGATGGAAGTGGAAATCCTTTTGTTTTTTTCTTTAAAAAACAAAAGATTGGAACAAACAGCAGGAATATGGTTGGCAAAAATGCGCAAGCCATTCGCTTCAAGAAAATATTTTATTGCGACAAATTTACATTTATTATAAGAAAATGGAAAGTTTGAACGTTAATAACTTTAAATAAAGAAATACTTTATTATTTTTACCCAATAATTTTATTTAGTATGAGTTCTTCTTTCGATAATTTTCAAAAACGTAGATTAATCACGTCTTATTTTTCAGTAGTATTAAGTGTTTTCCTTGTATTGTTTTTACTGGGACTTTTAGGGTTTTTTATTATAAATTCTAAAAAATTGTCTGATGATTTTAGAGAAGGAATTGCGATGTCGGTTTATTTTAAAGATGAAGCAAAAGATACGACTTTAGCCAATTTTAAAACAGAATTGAAGGCTTCGAAATTTGCTAAAACATTTGCTTATGTGTCTAAAGACCAAGCGGCAAAAGAACATACAGACATTATTGGAGAAAATTTTATGGAGTTTTTAGGCATGAATCCTTTGCAAAATTCTTTTGATATTCACTTAAGAGCAGATTATGTTGTGGCGGATAGTATTTCAAAAATTGAAAGTAAAATGCGCGAAAACACCTTAATTTCGGATATTGTTTATGACAAGCAATTGGTAAATATGGTAAACGATAACATCAAAAAAGTAAGTTTATGGATTCTTATCATTAGCGGAATTTTTTGTGTGATTGCCGTTTTGCTTATCAATAGTTCGATGCGTTTGTCGATACATTCTAACCGATTTATCATAAAAACCATGCAAATGGTAGGCGCAACAAAATCATTTATTAGAAAACCTTTTATTTGGCGCGGTATAAAACTAGGAATGATAGGTGCGGGAATTGCTATTGTTGCTTTACTTGGTGTGTTGTTTTATGTTGACACTAATTATCCTAATTTCGGAATACTTAATGACAAATTAGCTATAGCTGCAATATTGTTGGGCGTTTTGGGAACAGGTATTTTAATTACTTTACTAAGCACTTATTTTGCAACACAAAGATTTTTGAACTTAAGAACGGACGATTTATATTAAAAGTTGATTTGGTTAATCGGTTATTTGGTTAATCGGTTATTTGGTTAATCGTTAAAAATAAAAACATGGAAAATAAAGAACAAGGATTTCTTTTCGAAAAAGTAAATTATAAGATTCTACTCATAGGAATTGCAGTTATTGCAGTCGGATTTATAC
This sequence comes from Flavobacterium sp., assembly GCF_039932285.1. Taxonomy (GTDB): domain Bacteria; phylum Bacteroidota; class Bacteroidia; order Flavobacteriales; family Flavobacteriaceae; genus Flavobacterium. The sequence continues at coordinate 33,830 of NZ_JBDTQE010000008.1, read as the reverse complement.
TAATGTCTGGTGGTGGAAGTGATAATCCAGCAGTTTTTAATAAAGAGATTTTTAGCTTTAGAAGAATACGATTAGCACCAACCATGGTTTTAATTGGTTTTGGAATTACCGTTTATTCTATTTTGAAAAAATCTAAAAAAGATAATTAGACCGTTAGACTTCTTAGATTACTGCGTCAGTTCGCTGTCGCTCGTGTATTATATTAAAATTACATTTAACTACATCTAAGAAGTCCGAAAATCTAAAAATCTAAAAATCTAAAAAATGAACACAATTCAAGCCATAATTCTTGCTATTATAGAAGGAATTACCGAATTTTTACCTGTTTCGTCAACAGGGCATATGATTATAGCCAGTTCTTTTTTTGGAATTGCTCACGAAGATTTTACCAAACTTTTTACCATTGTCATTCAATTAGGTGCGATACTTTCGGTGGTGGTTTTGTATTTTAAAAGGTTTTTTCAAACTTTAGATTTTTATTTTAAATTATTAGTTGCTTTTATTCCAGCGGTTGTTTTAGGACTGCTTTTTAGCAAAAAAATTGATGCTTTATTAGAAAGTCCAGTTACCGTTGCGGTTTCTCTTCTTATTGGCGGAATTATTTTATTAAAAGTAGATGATTGGTTTAATAATTCATCTGAAACTGAAATTACTTACCTAAAAGCTTTCAAAATCGGATTGTTTCAATGTATTGCCATGATTCCTGGTGTTTCTAGAAGTGGGGCGAGTATTGTAGGTGGAATGTCTCAAAAACTAGCCAGAACATCGGCAGCCGAATTTTCTTTTTTTCTTGCCATTCCAACGATGCTTGGCGCAACGCTTAAAAAATGTTACGATTATTATAAAGATGGCTTTGTACTGAGTCATGACCAAATAAATATGCTAATTATTGGAAATATAGTGGCATTTATTGTGGCACTTTTAGCAATTAAAACATTTATTGATTTTTTAAGTAAACATGGTTTCAAAATTTTTGGTTATTACCGAATCATAGCTGGAATTGCATTACTACTTATACACTTTTTTATTCATCCGCTTACCATCATTTAATGACGCCAGAAGATTACCTAAACGGTCAAGTTTTACTGATAGACAAACCATTAAAATGGAGTTCGTTTCAAGCTGTAAATAAGCTAAAATATTCGCTTATTAACAAATTAGGCTTGCCCAAAAAGTTTAAAATTGGTCATGCGGGAACTTTAGATCCTTTAGCAACTGGTTTGTTAATTGTTTGTACAGGAAAATTTACCAAAAGTATTTCCGAAATACAAGGTCAAGCCAAAGAATATACTGGGACTTTCTACATTGGTGCCACGACGCCTTCGTATGATTTAGAAACCGAAATAGATGCTACTTTCCCTACCGAACATATTACAGAAAGTTTAATTCACGAAACAGTCAAACAATTTTTAGGCGAAATAGACCAAAAACCACCTGTTTTTTCGGCCATCAAAAAAGATGGCGTGCGATTGTACGAACATGCTCGGGCAGGAGTTGAAGTCGAGATTGCTTCCAGAAAAACACAAATACACGAATTCGAAATTACGCGAATAGCATTGCCTGAAATCGATTTTAGAGTGGTTTGTAGCAAAGGAACTTATATTCGCTCGTTGGCTTATGATTTTGGATTAGCTTTGCAATCTGGCGGACATCTTACAGTTTTACGAAGAACAAAAATTGGCGATTATGATGTAAAAAATGCTGTTGATGTTACTTTGTTTGATGAGTCAATTCCTCCAAATGATGCATCAATGTAGTTAATTCATTCTGTGTGCTCAAACCTTTGTCATGCAAATACCATAATTGTAATTCGGTCTTTGCAGTATTATCAATCACTCCATATTGTTGCTTATAGCTTTTTATAAGTTTTGTGGCGCCTTCAGGTCTTGGCCCCCAAGTTCCTTTAAACTGTAAGGTTTCTTTTTCGAGAATTATTAATTTCGGAATAGACTTGCTGCCATTAGTCAAAAACAAATCCATTAATGGTTTATTTTCATCTCTAAACAATATTTTTAACTCAATATTATTTGATGCATTGGACATTTTATTAAAAATAGGAATTAATTGCGCAGCATCACCGCACCAACCTTCAGTAAGAACTAACCAATAATATTGATGTTTTAGCGAATTTAACCCTTGCATACTTTCAATTCCTACATGAAGAGTTTTATCTAGTCTGTTCATTCTGGTTTCATTCAACTTACTATAATGAAGCAAATCATCTGATTGCTCATCACCTGTAGATTTTCCTTGTTGAATTAGCTCAAAAATAATATTCCGATATTCTAAATAACTAAGTGCATTTAAAAAGCTTTGAGCTATAATTGTCTTCATACGATCTAAATTACTAAAGTAAATTTACAAATTATTTTAAAACAAATTATTACATTTGGAAAAACTCTTTATTTATGAAAACTCGTTGTGCTTGGTGTTTATCCAGTGATTTATATAAAGAATATCATGATAACGAATGGGGAAAACCCGTTTACGATGATGCAACTATATTTGAATTTTTAATCCTTGAAACTTTTCAAGCCGGCTTGAGTTGGATAACTATTTTGAACAAAAGAGAAAATTTTCGACTGGCTTTTGATAATTTCGAGTACAAAAAAATTGCAAATTATTCTGAAGCAAAACAAGAAGAATTATTGCAAAATTCGGGAATTATTAGAAACAAACTCAAAGTAAAATCGGCAGTAACAAATTCGATTGCTTTTATGGAAATTCAGGAAGAATTTGGCAGTTTTAGCAAATATATTTGGGGTTTTGTAGATGGAAAACCTATCTTAAACAAACCAAAAACACTCAAAGAGGTACCTGCAACCTCAGCCATATCAGACGCTTTGAGCAAAGATTTAAAAAAACGTGGATTCAAATTCGTGGGCTCGACTGTGATGTATGCACACATGCAAGCAACAGGAATGGTAAACGATCATGTAGAAGATTGTTGGACGATAGGATAAATCGATGACTAAAAAAACCTTAATTATTTCAAAATGTTGTTAGTGGCTTGCTTTTTCGTTTACTAATTCTCCATTTACAATTTTTAATAGTGTAATATGTTCGTTTCTATCTTCATCAAGATATTTTATTCTCAGTATTAAGTCGTTAAATTTTTCAGGAATTCTATGATTCATTATTTCATCCGCCTCGGTGCTTTTTCCTTCATGATATAAAGAATATTTCGCTGTCAAATCTATATTTTGAAATGGAGGAATATTATTTACTTTGTTTAGTTCGTCAATATGTGTAAAGTGTTCTTTTCCAATACTTTCTATAATTACATTAAAAGCTGGAAAACTTGAATTATTATAAATTGTAAAGTTAAATCTCCATTCGATTTCCCAATAAATAATTGGATGGTTACTAACACTATAAACTGTTCTTCCATCTACTACTTCTTTAGGGTTTTTAGTGCTATAGCCTTGATTGTAACGACCTCCATTTTTCCAAATCAAATCAGCTTCAAGAAAAGGAGCTTCAACTTTTTTATTTTTAATTTCTCCATTTAGCTTTTTTGCACTTTCTTCTTCAGCTAAATTCTTCCAGTTATTTAATATTTCAACAGTATATTTCTTTTCGTCTTTGTCAATTAATGTTGCACAATTACTACAAAGCCAAATTGCATTATCGATGTGAATTCTTTGTTCAGTTGTTAAATTTTCATCATATCTCGGGCCACCACTTGAAGCAGCAGTAATATGAGCTGTATTACCAATAGAAGTTGCTTTTTCTGCGACTTCATTTGCACCAATTGTCAATTTTCTACAATCAGGATTAGAACATAAATATCCAACTCTTTTCGGTAAAACTTCAATGGTTGTTTTTTTAAAATCGTCTCTGTTTGCCATTTTTTTATGTTTACTTAAGCTTGCCACAACTTATTTATATATCTCCTATCTAATTCAAATATTTTTACTCAAAATCCTCAAAAAATCTTCTCTAGGAATTTCTCTACAACCCAAACTATCTAAATGATCGTTATAAATCTGACAATCTAATAAGTTATAATGATTTGTTTTTAGATAATTTACCAATGAAATAAATGCCATTTTCGAAGCGTTACTTACCTTAGAAAACATACTTTCTCCACAAAAAACAGGATGCATATCTACACCATATAATCCGCCCACTAAAACATCATTTTGCCAAACCTCAACCGACATTGCTTTGCCTAATTCGTGTAGTTTACAATAAGATCCAATCATTTCATCGGTAATCCAAGTGCCGTATTGTCCTTCTCGTTTTACGCTTTGACAATTCTGGATTACTTCACGAAAAGCTTTATTAAAAGTTACTTGAAAAACATTTTTATTGATGATATTTCGCATACTGTGAGAAACGATTAATTCCTCTAAAAACAAAACCATTCTTTCTTTTGGCGACCACCACATTATGGGATCGCACTCTTCAAACCAAGGGAAAATTCCGTTTTGGTAAGCCAATAATAACCTTTCGGTAGATAAATCGCCACCAATAGCTAAAAGACCGTCGGGCGAAGATTCGTTTGTATTAGGAAAAGATAATTCTTCGGTTAAAAAATGCATAATTAATAATAATTTCAAAAATCAATCGCAATCGCAAAAATCAATATAAAAAAACACTGTTGTCTGATAAAAAAAAGTAAATGATTTATTTCACGCAAAGGCGCGAAGTCGCCAAGGTTATGATTGATATTCTTTGCGACTCTGCGACTTTGCGACTTTGCGTAGTTTTTTTCAAAAACAAGCTAAAAAGTGAATAATTCAGCAAAATCAATGCTTATCGAATGAAATCATATTTTTATCGGACAACAATGATAAAAAAACAAAAAAATCATTCTGAACTAGAAATATTGCTTAGTTCAGAATGATAGTCTTTTCTCTTTATTCTTGTTTCTTTTATCTAAAATTAAAACGGTAAATCGTCGTGTTCTTCTTCTTTAAAGTTTGTTGCCGGCTCAAATGTTTCAGCTGTTGGCATTGGTGGCGATTGTGTATTTGGTGCCTGTGTAGCTGCCAAACGCTCTATTCTCCAACCTTTAATACTGTTGAAATATTTAGTTTCTCCTTGAGGATTCACCCATTCTCTTCCACCTAAATTAATAGATACTTTTACGTCTTCTCCAACATTATAACTGTTTAATAAATCAGCTTTATCTTGAACAAATTCTATCATTATCGATTGTGGATATTGCTCGTCTGTGGTTACAACCAATTCTCTTTTTTTAAATGAGGCACTAATTTGTTGTTCTGCCCCAACCACTTTAATTTTTCCTGTAACTTCCATAACTTATCGTTTTGCTAATAGTACTTTCCATGCTGAAAGTATGTCTTGATTATTCAAATATTCTTTTGCTTTCAACTGTATTTTTTGCTCATCATCGGAACTTAAAACACCTTTTACAGCAAAATTTTCGTTTACAAATATAGTAATTTCTTCTTCAGTAGGCAAAGCTTCAATATTTCCTAACATGCCTAAATCATTTCCATCAAAAACGGAGCTTTCTTTAATAAAATTTGGAATATGATCGACTCCAATTCCTAATGTTACCAATGGTTTTGGCACTTCAAACAAACCTTGATTGGAACGAGAATACCAGTTTCCACCTAATCTTGATACTAAATCGATTTTATATTGGTCGATGGCGCCTTTTTCGTCTAAAATTTCTTCATTAATATGAATACGAACTACTTCACAAATAATTAAATTCCCAGCACCACCTTCTTGCCCTAGTTCGATGATTTCATTTACTTTACATTCAAACTGAACAGGCGATTCTGCCACACGAAAAGGTTTTACAACATCGGAAGCGATAGGTGTTAAACCAGCTTTTAGAAATTCGTTAACCCCTTCAGCATATTCTGTACTTGATAATGAGGTTTGCTGTACAATATCATAATTTACAACATTTATAACCACTTCTCGAGTGACTTTTGCGTTTTCTAAAGTGTGTTTTGTAGTATTGTCACGCACACGTCTTGCTGGCGAAAAAATAAGAATTGGCGGATTTGCACTAAAAACATTAAAAAAACTAAATGGCGATAAATTTGGTTTTCCATCAGCATCTATTGTGCTTGCAAACGCAATAGGTCTAGGGCTTACAGCACCTTGCAAATAACCTTGTAGTTGCGCTGTGGTAATGTCTTTTGGAGAAATGCTAAGCATAATTGTTTGTTTTCTACAAAAATAAGAAAAGCAATTGAATAGAAATAATTATACTAAATCATTAATGTCTTTTTTTATATATTTATACACTCAAGAAAAAATATGCGGTTTTCAAATCAAAATAACACAACCCGTTGGGTTCTAATCATCTGCTCGTTCCTAATCACCGTGCTGATTTTATGGAATACTTATACTTTTTTTCAAATTTTTAAAAACGAAGAACGTTTAAAAATAGAATTATGGGCCGAAGCACAAAAAAGCATCAATAATGCCTCTTCAGACACTGATCTCGATCTTGCTTTTAACATTATTACAAACAACAATACCATTCCCATTTTATTAACCAATCAGAAGGATAGTATTCTTCAGTCGATTAATATTGACGAAAATATCATCAAAGATTCGATAAAAGCAAAAGCACTTTTACAAAGTTTCAAAAATGCCAACAAACGTGTAGAAATGCAGTATGCAAAAGGGAAATTTCATTATTTGTACTACACCAATTCCCCATTATTAAACAAATTAAAATATTATCCCATTGCTTTATTACTGATCATTTTCTTGTTTGGCGCATTGGTTTATAATTATTATAAAACCAATAAAATTTCTGGGCAAAACAAACTTTGGGCAGGAATGGCAAAGGAAACAGCACATCAAATAGGAACGCCATTGTCATCACTCATTGGTTGGGTCGAAATTATGAAAGCTGATAATGTAGATGAAACTACAGTCGAAGAAATAGAAAAAGACATTCACAGACTTCAAAATATTACAGATCGTTTTTCTAAAATTGGTTCAGAACCTGTTTTAGAACAGACAGATTTAGTTGAAGAAACCCAAAAAGCCTACGAATATTTACAATCTAGATTTTCTAAACAAGTAATTTTTACTTTTAAAGCGCCTGAACATCAAATTCCAATTTCAATGAATCCAATATTGCACAGCTGGACGATAGAAAACTTGGTCAAAAATGCCATCGATGCCATGAAAGGTCGAGGTTCTATAGACATAACAATTGAAGATGATTGGAAAACCACTAAAATAAAAGTAACCGATTCTGGTAAAGGAATACCTAAAAATCAATTTAAAACCATCTTCGAGCCTGGTTTTACAACCAAAAAAAGAGGTTGGGGATTGGGACTTTCGTTAACCAAAAGAATTGTCGAAGAATACCACAACGGAAGAATAAAAGTATTACAATCTGAAATAAATAAAGGAACAACAATTCAAATAAGTTTTAAACGATGAATTTAAGTTATTGGGAACTCAAAAACTGGTTTACAAATGTAGATTATACGATTGTAGGAAGCGGTATTGTTGGACTTCATACTGCATTGCGTTTGCGTGAAAAATTTCCTGAAAGTAAAATTCTTATCCTAGAAAAAGGCATGTTACCCGAAGGAGCAAGTACAAAAAATGCGGGTTTTGCCTGTTTTGGAAGTTTATCTGAAATTATCGATGATTTAAAATCACATACTGAAGAAGAAGTAATTCAACTGGTACAAAAACGTTGGCAAGGATTACAATTACTCAGAAAAAATTTGAGTGACGAAGCGATCGATTTTAAACCTTTTGGTGGTTATGAACTGTTTTTAAAAAATGATGAATCTACTTATAACGAATGTTTACAGAAATTACCGTTCATCAACGATGTTTTAAAACCAATTTTTAGAGCTGATGTTTTCGAGAAGAACATCGATCGATTTGGTTTTCAAAATATTCAAGAATATACCATTTTCAATCCGTTTGAAGCACAAATAGATACTGGAAACATGATGCAAGCTTTACTAAAAAAAGCGCAAGCAAATGGAATTTTAATTTTGAATAATCAGCCGGTTTCTAACTTTTATGACAATGGAAATGGTGTGCAAATTCAGGTAAACGATTATAGTTTTACAACAAAAAAGTTGTTGTTTGCTACCAATGGTTTTGCTGGAGAAATAACCAAAAATGAAGTAAAACCAGCCAGGGCACAGGTTTTAATCACCGAACCTATTCCGAATTTAGATATAAAAGGCACTTTTCATTTAGACAAAGGGTACTATTATTTCAGAAATATAAATGATCGAATATTATTTGGCGGTGGTAGAAACCTTGATTTTGAAAGAGAAAATACTTCGCAATTTGGTCAAACAGAAATAATACAAAACAAACTGGAAGAAATCTTAAAAACCGTAATTTTGCCCAACACCGATTTCAAAATTGCCCACCGTTGGTCTGGCATTATGGGTTTAGGCAATAGCAAAAGACCCATCGTAGAATCCTTATCAGAGAACGTATATTGTGGCGTGAGATTGGGTGGCATGGGTGTAGCCATAGGGAGTTTAGTAGGACAAGAATTAGCAGATTTAATATAATGGCGACAAAAAAAGCAACAAAACCAAAAGCAAAACCAGCTCCTAAAAAAGAAAAAACTAGTTTTGGGAGTAAAGTAAAAAGTTTTATTTTCAAATTTACCTTATGGTTCGTGGGACTTTCGGTACTTATGGTTATCATTTTTAGATTTGTTCCTGTGTTTTACACACCTCTTATGATTATTCGAGCATTCGAACATAATGAAGCGGGAAAAGACATGGTTTGCAGTCACCAGTGGGTTTCGCTCGAGGATATTTCGCTCAATTTACCCAAAGCAGTTGTAGCAAGTGAAGACGGTCATTTCTTAAAACATAATGGTTTCGATTTTAGTGCCATGAATAAAGCTTTCAAAAGCAATCTGAAAGGTAAAAAACTAAAAGGCGGTAGTACTATCTCTCAACAAACCGCAAAAAATGTTTTTCTGTGGCAAGGTCGAAGTTATTTAAGAAAGGGATTAGAAGCTTATTTTACAGTACTTATAGAGCTTTTTTGGGGCAAAGAACGCATCATGGAAGTCTATCTGAATAGTATCGAAATGGGCGATGGCGTATATGGTGCCGAAGCTGCAAGCAAACACTGGTTTCACAAAAGCGCAAAGAATTTAACCAAATACGAAGCCGCTTCTATCGCAGCAATTCTCCCAAATCCCAGAAAATATAAAGCAACTAATTCTTCTGCTTATGTCGAAAAAAGGAAAAACAAAACTTTACGAGTGATGAAATCAGTTGGAAAATTAGAATATTAAAATTTTGGCTGCATTTTTGATAACAATTTAAGAAAATTACCAACTTTCCTAAATTTATCACTATGAAAAAATTATTCGTTTGCCTCTCTATTTTATTTTTTGCCATTTCTTGTAAAGATGTAGCTGCCGAAGCAAGTCCAGCTAAAATAAGTATTACCGAAATGGCGGAAGCTCCTGCTGTTATGGACGAAGCAGCTTCGGCAGTAGATTTGGATAAACCAGAAACTGGCGACGAATCCAACATTACTAATTCTCCTGAAAAAACAACTGAAACCAAAATAATTAAAACTGGAAATCTTCGTTTCGAAAGTTCTAATTTAGAAAGTTCTTTTCAAACCGTTCAAAAAGCAGTAGCAAAACACAAAGCCATTATTCAAAATGATGATTCGGGAAAAGATGATTATTCGGTTTACCGAAATTTCACCATTAGAATTCCCAATCAAGATTTTGATGCTTTTATAAGCGAAATAAGTCAAGGTGTTTCCCATTTTGATAAAAAAGAAATTTCTCAGCAAGATGTAACCGAAGAATATGTAGATATAGAAGCCAGAATGAATGCTAAAAAGAAACTTGAAGCACGTTATATTCAATTGCTAACAAAAGCAAATAAAGTTTCAGAAATGCTAGAAATAGAAAAACAACTGGCCGAAATTCGTGAAGAAATAGAAGCAAAAGAAGGCCGACTAAAATACATGCAAAGTCAGGTTTCTATGAGTACAATTAATATAGAAATGTACACGAATAATCCTTCCGAAAGTGGCGTTACAGTTTCTTATGGTGGGAAAATATGGAACGAAATAAAATCAGGTTTCAACGGATTGTCAAGTTTTTTACTCGGAATTATCGGCATTTGGCCTTTTATCATTATTTTCGTAGTACTATTTATCTTTATCAAACGAAGATTTAAGAAAAAAACACGATAAGACATGATTTCACTTTTGAAGAAAAAATATATATTTCCAGTAATAGCAAGTGCTTTCTTATTTGTAGGAGTAAGTTTTAAAGAAGATTTTTTTGAAATTGCCAAACAAATAGAAATCTTCACTACGCTGTTCAAAACGGTCAATATGAACTATGTTGACGAGACCAATCCTGGCGAATTAATGGATAAAGCCATAAAAAGCATGTTGGCACAACTGGATCCATACACCAACTATTTTAACGAGCAAGATGTTGTAAAAGCCAAGATAAACAACACGGGCGAATACACCGGAATTGGTGCGATATTAACCAGAAAAGACGGAAAACTAATCGTTCGCGAACCTTACAAAAATTATCCTGCAGACAAAGCAGGTTTAAAAGCGGGCGACGAAATAATTCAAATTGGTGATGTAAACCTCATCGATTTTAAAGACGATGCCACGCAATTATTAAAAGGCGGAAAAAATGCAAAAATCGATTTAAAATACAAACGAAATGGCGAAATAAAAACCACACAACTTGTTCTAGAAGAAGTCGAAATTAAAGCTGTACCATTTTTTGGAAAAATAGATGACAAAACAGGTTATATCGTTTTAGAAAAATTTAATGCCAAAGCATCGTCAGAAACAAAAGAAGCACTAGAAAAATTGAAAGAACAAGGTGCGACACAAATTATTCTCGATTTGCGAGGAAATCCAGGTGGTTTACTAGCCGAAGCCGTAAATGTTTGCAACTTATTTGTACCCAATAACGAAATTATTGTAACCACAAAATCGCACATTGCAAAACACAATAATACGTATAAAACATCGAAAAATCCTGTCGATTTAGAGATTCCGTTGGCGATATTAGTCGATGGTCATAGCGCTTCGGCAAGCGAAATTGTTTCTGGTGCTTTGCAGGATTTAGACCGAGCCGTTATTATTGGTTCGAGAAGTTTTGGTAAAGGATTGGTGCAACGTTATGTCGATTTAACTTACGGAACCCAACTAAAAGTAACTATTTCTAGGTATTATACGCCTTCCGGCAGATGTATTCAGGCTTTAGATTACACCAAAAAAGATGCCAACGGCAAGGCTATTCGTACCGAAGCCAAAAATTATAATGCTTTTAAAACCCGAAAAGGTCGTCCCGTTTTTGATGGTGGAGGCGTTTTGCCAGATATCGAATTAGAAGAAACGAAAACCAACACCATTATTGATGCTTTAACAAGAAATGATGCGATTTTTAATTTCGCAACCCAATATTGTACTAAAAACCCAAATTTAGGAGCAAAAATACCAGCATTAACCGATATTAATTTTTTAGAATTCAAGAAATTCTTAAAATCTCAGTCTTTCTCTTTTGATACAAAAACAGATTTGGCGCTAAAAGATATGCTCGAAGAAGCTAAAAAAGAAAAAATAGACTCGGCTATAAAACTGCAATATGACACTTTATTAGCTTCGCTTCAAAAAGCAGAAGATCAAGAAGTAGACAAAAACAAACCCGAAATATTAGACTTATTGCGTGACGAAATTATAACAAGAAACCAGTACAAAGAAGGATTGTATATGTTTTATACCAAAAATAATTCTGAGATAAAAAAAGCAACCCAATTGCTAAGCAATGTTGCTGAATACAATAGAATATTAAAAAAATAGGTTGATTATTTGACTGATTTTAAGTTGGCAGAAAGTTGCGAAAAAATGCAGAAATCAATAAAAATAACAAAATATAAGGAAGCCCGATAAAATGTTGAAAGCAAGAATCCACGAATTTATACATACAAATCCACATTTTCAGAAGTTCATATACACGCTGATAATCTTGAATGTTTTTTCTTTAATTCTCGCATCATACAAAGAAATTTATTCAAACTTTGAATTGTATTTTGAAAACTTTGAGACTTTTTCTGTTACGATTTTTACAATAGAATATATCTTAAGGTTTTTTACTGCTGATTTAGATTACGGAAAAGACTCTTCATTTTCAAAAAGATTAAAGTTTAGTTTTTCAGCTTTTGGTTTAATTGATTTATTTGCAATTCTTCCTTTCTATTTGCCTTTAATTTTTCCATTCGACTTAAGAGTTTTGAGAATATTACGTTTATTCAGGCTTTTGAGGATATTTAAACTTGGACGTTTATCAAAATCACTTCAAACAATTACAAGCGTTTTAAAAGATTCAAAATCTGAATTATCAATTACTCTTTTTGTTGCATTTATATTGCTGATTTTATCATCAACTTTAATGTATTATGTAGAAAACGAAGCGCAACCTGATAAATTTGAAAATATTGGACAATCTCTTTGGTGGTCAGTTGCAATTTTAACAACTGTTGGTTACGGAGATATTTATCCAATTACTGGTTTGGGGAAAATATTAAGTTCTGTAATTGCAATTATCGGAATTGGATTTGTTGCTTTGCCAACAGGAATAATAAGTTCTGCGTTTATTAGTAGAATGCAAAATGAAAAGTTAAGCAAAACTGAATGCAAATGTCCGAAATGTGGAACTGAATTCTAAAGAAAAACAGATCTACCAACAATTGTTTAGTGAGATTATTTATCTGTTCATATTTCAGCCTCGTGAGCAAATTATGTAGTAAATTAATTTTTATATTTCGCAAAAAATTATAGCACAACATAAAATTTTCCGTTCCAAAATCGCCAGATCTGGTTAGCCGCAAATCATTTACTAATGATACTATAAAACAGAAGTGAAAAAGATAGAAAATAAAAATACTAGCTGGACTATTTGTCTAGAATGTCAGGGACGCGGCAAAAAAAGTCAAAGACTTTCTAAGAAAGTGCGACTTCGCTACCAAATAGAACTCGAACAATATGAGAAAACAAATACCGAAGGAACTACTCCTGTTCGCCCTAAAGCGCACCTTGGTTCCTGTTTGCAATGTTCTGGTTCTGGGATTATTTCTGCCGCTAGTCCTCCCATAGCAGATAAAGAAAATTACCCACATGTTGCTATTATTGGTGCTGGTATAGGTGGTGTCGCGCTGGCTGTGGCTTGTTTGCACCGCAGAATCCCTTTTACACTTTATGAGCGCGATAACAACTTCGATTCGCGATCTCAAGGCTACGGACTCACCTTGCAACAAGCTAGCAAAGCAATTAGAGGATTGGGAATACTCACCTTAAAAGAAGGCGTGGTTTCAACAAAACACGTGGTTCACACTACAGATGGAAAAGTGATTGGAGAATGGGGAATGAGGAAATGGATACCATCAGAGGCGAAAAGCGCTTCGAAACGTTCCAATGTGCATATCTCAAGACAATCTTTACGTTTTGAACTACTGGAACAACTCGGCGGACAGGAGAAAGTACAATGGGGACATCAATTAATCGATTTTAAAGAAGGTACAGATAATTGTGTGGATCTAAGCTTTCAAGTAAACGGAGAAATAAAGAGTTATAAGGCAGATCTTATCGTTGGAGCCGATGGCATTCGCAGTTCAGTTCGCAATATACTCATTGGTGAAGATACTAATCCTTTGCGTTACCTAGGTTGTATTGTGATATTGGGTATTTGTCCTTTGAGTGATCTCGATGGGCTTACTAGTTCTTTGTTAGATTCGGCGACGGTTTTTCAAACTGCCAATGGTAATGAGCGAATCTACATCATGCCTTATACGTCAAACTCTGTAATGTGGCAACTTAGTTTTCCAATGCCAGAAAATGAGGCTAAAAACTTGAGTGCTCAAGGTCCGAAAGCACTTAAAGAAGAAGCTTGTCGAAGAACACCGTGGCACAATCCCATTCCACAAATAGTAGCAGCAACGCTAGAATCTCAGATTACTGGATATCCTGTGTATGACCGAGAATTACTCGAACCGGCATTGTTAGAGAAAGGAGAAAAATCGACTCTGATTGGAGATGCGGCTCACCCAATGAGTCCATTCAAAGGACAAGGAGCAAATCAAGCGTTGCTAGATGCTTTGGCTTTGGCTCGGGCAATAACAAAAGGATGCGGCGCATCATCAAAATGGAGAGAAATTGGAATTCGAAAAAGTGTATTGACTGAATTTGAATCAGAAATGTTAGAACGAAGTGCTTCTAAAGTAAAAGATTCATCAGCCGCCGCACAGTTTCTACATTCCGAAAATGTACTACATGAAAGTAATCAACCAAGAAGAAGAAATCGGCAGGATACCAGTGGTGAGAATTGATAAAGTTTATTAGATAAAATTTTACTCCCGTTAACTAAAATTGCTCATATTCGTATGGTTGAACATTTAGCTCTAACAGGTAAACATTACCAACAATAAATTAAAAAAAGGAATCGAATTGAGCTTGTTTGAGAACATTGGAAATCTCAATAAAACTAAATGTATCATAAAATAATTGCTTTTTCTAAAAGTCTTTTCACGATATTTAGGTTTTTTTAAAATAGAATATGAACAGAGTTAAGATAAATCTAAAAAACAGCAGTTATTTCTTATTTTTCGGGTTAAGTCTTGCGCTACCTATGGGAATATACACATTGACATCAGGTCCGTCTAGAATAATTGCTAACAAAGCACATAATAATCATTGGTCGGAAAACAGTGAAAATTTTGTTCAGAAAATTATAATTGTTGTTTTTTGTGTCTTGATTTTTATTGCAAGTTTATATTTAACCCGCTATTTTATTATTTTAAAAAGTAATATTAAAAAATATATAATTTTTGGCATTTGTGCCACTTCACTCCTTACTGCTCTTTACATCTTTACTTTCAAACCAGAAATATTGATTGTAAAATCGACAGAAAAAGTTATTATTGAAAAAAATACAGCTATCGAATTCCATTTTGGAAGCTATCCAGATGAAGATAAAATGGCTAATCTTGTAGCTGAAAAATATACTGCTATTATATCATTGCTTCATCCTTTAGTTATTCCTGCCGAACCAGTTTTAATGGAAAAAGAATTAAAAAGCGCAAAAAAATTAAGACTAAAAATAATATCAATACCTATGTTGCCATGGATAATTGGCAATGATTCTGCCGTGAGCCAAATAAAGAAATTAGCGCATAATGCAAAAGGCAAGTATTATGTGCACTGTTATTTAGGAAAAGATAGGGTAAATGTCTTTAGAAATATTATTGAAAAAGAAAATAAAAACATTAAAATAAACAGTCATTTTACAACCCGAAATCTCGATACAATATCCCGTTTTGAACGTGGAAACATATATAAACTAGATGAAGATTGTTATTTGACTCCGTATCCAACGGATGAAGAGTTTTTTAGTTTTATATTAAACGGCAAAATAAAAAGTGTGGTGTCGCTTTTGCACTCAAATAAAGCTGAAAATAAAAACCGAAGAATAAATGAAGAAAAAATAATGACTTTATACAATCAAAGTTATTATAATATTCCCATTCTTGAGTCAGATTCTGATTTAAAAATTAAAGAAGCTGTTGCTTATATTAAAAAACTTCCCAAACCAATTATAATACATGAATATTCCTCTGAATCTATTATCTCCAATAGATTCAGAGGAATATTCCAAGAAAAATCAAAAAACACTCTCTTGAAATAATGTAAGGTTTTTTGATTTTTTAGTTGGTAAATTCTACATTATGGTTAAATTTACCAGTGAACACAAGGCTGGAAAAACAACATGCGAAATTTTTTATTTTTACTTATATTCCTTTCTTTTTCTGAGCAAATAATGGCTCAGGAAGAAATTATACATTCTGTTTATTTCGATTTTGATAAATTTAAACTCGACGAAAAACAAGCAAACGAAACCGTAAATTTTATAAAAAATATCGATTCTACTCGTATTGAATCTGTTCAAATTTTTGGTTATTGTGATGATCGTGGCAAAGAATCCTATAATTTTAAATTATCTAACAACCGGGCTTCTGTTATTCAGAAAAAGTTAGTTGCGAATGGTATCAAAAACAAGATTATTGTCACTATTGAAGGCAAAGGTCGCGTCATGATTGACGATGATATTATAGAAAATCTTCCCGAAGTTCGGTCTAAAAATCGTCGCGTAGATGTGGTTCTCAACATGAAACCGTTGCCTAAAATTCAGATGCCGGGTATGTTTGATATGATACAAAAAAAACATATTGTGGGTGATAGAATTTTTTTAGGTGATGTTCTCTTCGAAAAAGGCAGTAGCAAACTAAGTGTTAATGCCAAAAATGATCTTGAAAAAATTTCGAAAGCTTTACTTAAATATAAAAATTTACAGTTCGAAATACAAGGTCATGTTTGTTGTACACCGCCATACCAAAAAGAAGCAATAGACAGAGATACTAGAAAAAGAGAACTTTCTACTAATAGAGCTAAGATTGTTTACAATTTTTTTGTTGCAAAAAAAATAGACAAAAAAAGAATGATTTATAAAGGATATGGTACTGCAAAACCCCTAGGAAAAGAACCACAGTATGATCGCAGAGTCGAGTTAGTGATTACAAAGATTTAAGATTTTTTCATCTCAATGTGCGGAATATCATCTTCTAAATACATTTCGGAAGTTTTCGTAAAACCATGACTTTCGTAAAATTTTTGTAAATACAATTGGGCAGAAATCGTGATGTTACTTTTGCCAAAATATTCTTTTATTCCAGCAATAGCTTCAATCATAAGATTATTTCCCCATTTTTTGTCACGGAATTTTCGTGCTACAATAACACGCCCTATCGAAGCATTATCAAAATAATCACCTGCATCAAATAATCGGCAATAAGCCACCAATTCTTCATTGTAATAACCTAAAACATGAATTGCTTTCTGGTCTTTATTATCAATGTCTTGGTAGACGCAGTTTTGTTCGACTACAAAGACTTCGCTTCTTAATCTTAAGGTTTCGTATAGTTCATGAATAGAAAGGTCTTTAAAACGCTTTATTTTGAATTGTAATGACATTGTGAGATTTATTTACTACAAATGTGATAAAAAAGGGAATCTCACGATTCCCTTTTTTTATGCTTTTATTTTAAGTTTCATTCCTGGTTGTAAGTTTTCGTCTTTAATGCCATTTAGTTTCTTGATATCTGCAACTGTAGTGTGATGCTTTTGAGAAATACTAAATAATGAATCTCCTTTTTGTACCACATATAATTTTTGATCTTGGTATTTGTCTTTTTTCTTAGTCTCTTTTTTAGAAACTTCGGCAACAACTTCTATAGTTTTTTCAATTTTTAGCTTCTCTCCTACTTTTACAACATTATTGTCTAGATTATTCCATTCTTTCAAATCATCAACAGTAACATTATTATTTTTAGCAATTAATGAGATGTTGTCTCCTTTTTTTATAGTATAAAAAGTAGTTTCAATACTTGGTTTTGCTTCTTCAACTGCAACAACAATATCTGGAGTATTAGAAAGTTTTAGTTTATCTCCCAGTTTAATATTTCCGTCTTTTAGATTGTTCCATTTTTTTAAATCGGCAACATATAATCTGTTTTCTTTTGCTATACTAGTTAGGGTTTCTCCTTGTTTTACAATATGTTCGTTAGTAACAACTGTCTTTTCTGTTACGGTTTCAGGCTTTTTAGCTATTTCCTTTTTAGAAACTGATTTATCAAGAACAGCAACTACTTTTTCTTCTGTTAATTCTGGTTTTGATTCTACTTTAGCTTCTAAAATTGCCCTTGGTTTTTTAACCTTCTGAACCACTGCAATTCTTTCTTCGGTAATGATTTTTAAACTTTTACCTTGTTGTACTTTATTGCTTTTTAGGTGATTCCATTTTTTTAAATCTGACATAGCAACATTGTACTTATCTGCAATATCACTTAAGTTATCTCCTCTTTTTACTTTATGAAATTTAGTTCTAGAAACATTTTTCATAATAGTTTTAGTTTCCACCAATGCTTCGTCTATGTTATCATTAACAGAAATAGAATCTTTAAAAATTTTTGTTCTTGGTTTTGATGTAAAAGGTCTTTCTCTGTTTTTCTCCTGATAATTTACATAAGCATACATTTTATCTTCGTTTGAAGCAAAAATGGCAATTTTGTCTTTTGGCAAACACAAATAATGGGTTTCGTTAGTTACATAAGGAATGACTTTCATTTTATATGAAGGATTCAGGAACTCAATTTGAGATTCTGGCATATCTAACAAGGCCGAAATTTGTTTGAATGACATTTTGCTTTTTATTGCTATAGTATCTACAGCAAAATGATTTGCAATTGCTTTTTCTGGCACAATTCCGTGCTCTTTATGGTATTCGAAAATATACATCGTGGCAAGAAACATAGGAACATAAGATGCTGTTTCTTTTGGTAAAAACTTCTTGATATTCCAAAAATTCTGATGTCCACCTGAGCGACGAATGGCTTTGGTTACATTTCCTGCTCCCGAATTATATGAAGCAAGAACCAATTCCCAATCGCCAAAAATCTTGTACATATTACTCATATACTGTGCCGCAGCATCACTCGCTTTTAGTGCATCACTACGTTCGTCTATATAAGAATTTACATTAAGCTTATATTGTTTTCCTGTTTCGTACATAAATTGCCACAAACCAGTCGCGCCAACACGAGAAACTGCTTTTGGATTTAATGCAGATTCGACAATAGCCAGATATTTTATTTCTAATGGCACATTATATCTCGCCATCGCTTCTTCGAACATTGGGAAATAATATTGAGAAATTCCCATTAGCCTTTCAAAAGAATGTTTTCGGTTTTTAAGAAATGATTTGATAATATTTTCTAAACCAACATTGTATTCGATATTAAACGGAGATTTCTCGTCCATTAATCTTAATCTTTCTTTTAACAGTTCAGTTGGTAGTTCAAAATCGACAGTTTTGTCTAAATCAATATTTTTTATGTCATCAAAAAGTTGCTTCGAAATATCATCGTTTGTGAGTTCTTTAAAACATTTTTCATCTACGCAAGCAGACATTTCGTCTATCACGTAAGTGGTTTTTAATGAGTCTAAAAATGAGAGTTTTAGCTCTGTTTTTTTTATGGAATCATGTGAAACAATATCTTGAGCAAATATATTTGTGACCGAAAATAGAAGAAGTAAAAAAGTAAATTTATTTTTCATCATAATAGTAGGTATTATAAAGTGTTATATTTCAATATGTTGCGACTGAATGCAAACATAAAGTCTTAAAACGTAAAAACGGTAAAAAAATTGTTAAAATTGTATTTTTTACTCTAAAATAGCTGCAATTCCTGGCAAAACTCTTCCTTCTAGCATTTCTAACATGGCACCACCACCTGTAGAAACGTAGCTCATCTTGTCTTCAAGACCAAATTGTTTTACTGCCGCTACACTATCTCCACCGCCCACAAGTGAAAAAGCTCCATTTTGAGTTGCTTCAGCAATAAAATTCCCTAATTGAATAGTTCCGTTAGCAAAATTTGACATTTCAAAAACACCCAGAGGACCGTTCCAAAGAATTGTTTTTGATTCTAAAATTACTTTTTTGAAATTTTCTAACGATTTTGGTCCAGCATCCAAACCTTGCCAACCATCAGGAATTTTGTCAACATCTATAACTTGGGTTTCGGCTTCATTTGAAAAAGAATTAGCAGCAATAACATCGACTGGGAGATGAATTTGAACATTTTTTTCTTTAGCTAAACGCAAAATTTCTAAAGCCAATTCTTGTTTGTCATCTTCACAAATAGAATTTCCTATTTTTCCACCTAATGCTTTTACAAAAGTAAATGTCATTCCACCACCAATAATCATGTGATCTACTTTGTCTAAGATATTTTCGATTACTGTAATTTTTGAGGAAACTTTACTTCCGCCCAAAACTGCTGTAACTGGTTTTTGACTGTTTGTAAGCACTTTATTTAAGCTTTCTATTTCTTTGGCTAAAAGTGCGCCGAAACATTTGTGCTCAGGAAAAAATTGTGCAATTATTGTCGTTGAAGCATGTGCTCTGTGAGCCGTCCCAAAAGCATCATTCACATAAATGTCTCCTAGTTTTGCTAGTTTCTTAGAAAATTCGATATCACCAGCTTCTTCTTCTGCATAAAAACGAAGGTTTTCTAATAATAAAACTTCTCCTGATTTTAAATTTGAAGCCATTTTTTCTGCTTCCCCACCAATACAATCTGAAGAAAATTGAACTGGAACTCCTAAAATTTCTGAAACTTTAGCTACAATATGTTTTAATGAAAATTCAGTTTGAATTCCTTTTGGTCTTCCTAAATGCGACATTAAGATTACACTTCCACCATCGGCAAGAATTTTATCTATTGTAGGTTTTGCAGCTTCAATACGAGTGGCATCGGTAACATGAAAGCTTTCATTTAGTGGAACATTAAAATCTACTCTTATTAAAGCTTTTTTGTTGTGGAAATTGAAGTCGTATATCGTTTTCATTGTTTGTATTGTTAGCTTTATTTTTATGAATTTTTAAACCATTAAAATTTTAAGTCTCATTAAGTTTTTTACTTAAAATTCTTAAAACCTTAATGGTTTAATTTTATTTTTAATATTTAAAAAAGACTAATCGTCGTTATTTTCTTTTTGTGTACAAGGACAATTACTTGCTTGTTGTAAGAAATCGAAACCTAAAGTAACCATATGTGTTCCTGAATTATAGGCTGACAATTCGTTTAATGTTAACTGATAAGAATAGCCTAAATAAAAGCCTCCTTTTTTAAGACCTAGCATTGGCCCTACCGTAAGTGGTTTCATTGGCTGATCGTTAAGAAAACGATACGTTGCACCCATCCAGAAATATCCTGTTCTTTGATTGTCTAAGTATCTTAACTTAACATTCAAATCGGTACTAGAACGACCATCACTTTGAAAATATTGAAAAAATGCTGATGGTTCTATTTCCGTTCTGCTATCTCTATTTCCTCTAAAGGTATATCCTGTGTAAAGCTGATAATTTCTTAACAAATTAGGTTCTAGATTAATAGGTGATGATTTGAATTTTTCAAGATTTTTATTTAGTAAATTGGCTGTGTTAAATGCTAAATAAAAAGCCTTTCTTCTATACAATATACTCACATCGAAGTTGTCATTAGAAGTATATCTGTCATTAACAATTAATGGAAAATTGATAAGGTCAAAATTTCCTGTATCAATTTTGAAACTATTAAAGTTATAAGAAATACCAAAAGACAAATATTGTTTAGAATAGTAATCTAGAATAATATGGTGTGCAAACGAAAGTTTTAACCCTGTTTGTCTTGTATATCCGTTCTTATCGTTGTATAACGAAAGTCCTATTCCTGATTGATTAGCAATTCTAAAATCTGCATATAATGCCTGATTTGCTGGAGCATCTTTTATCCCAACCCATTGGGCAAATCCATTGAGCCTAATTCTAAAATTATCACCTATTCCTGCATACACTGGCGCGATAACAAATGGGTTATCGGCCAAATATTGTGTTGCTGGTGGTACATTTAACTCTTGTGCAAAATTCTTCGTAAACGATAGTAAAATAATTGCAATCAGGAACTTTTTCATTTTAAATATTTTATTTTTTGACGTTGTCATAGTTCTTGAATTAAAATTATCTGTACAATGTAAAATGACCTACATACTCGCTATTATTACCCGCATCTACTTTTATTACATACCAGTAATCTCCAGAAGGCAATTCTTGTCCGTTATATTTACCATACCATTTTTGTCCTTCTAACAATTCAGCAACTTTACGACCATATCTATCATAAATATAAGTCACAATGTCTGGATAGTTTGATGTGTTTTTTGGACCCCAACCACTACCGTCACCAGGTGTGTAGACATTATCGATTTTAATAGGTATAAATACTACCGCTTTAGTCTCTGTATCTGTACATCCTTTACTGTCTGTAACTGTTACAGTGTATGTTGCTGTATGATCGTAAATATGAATATTATTTGGACCATATTGAACAGTTGCTCCTGTTTCGTCTTGGAAAGTATAAGTATATGGTGCAGTTCCTCCTGTTACAGGATTTAATGTTGCAACAAGCTGATTAAGGAACACCTGCGTTAAAATTAGGTTTAAAGGATCAATGTCTGTTGCATTAATTGTAAACGGAATTGTTGCTTTATCACAACCATTTACATGGAATACGTAAATAATATGTGACCCAGGAATTAATAAACTTGGATAGGCTGCTGAAGTAAATATATTACTAGCCTGAGCTCCTGCTGAACTGTTTACATCTAATGAAAACAAATAATCAGATAGCGGTGTAAATGCTAAAGATGGAGTGTTACTTAAATTAAGAACCTCAACTCTTACTGCAGGACTATTACTAACACAAGGGAAAGTAACTTCCGCTCTCGGTTCATATAACACACCACTTCCTATAATTTGATCTATTCCAGATGGATTACAATTATTACCATCTATCACAAAAACAGTATAATTTCCTCCATTCAATCCTGTAAAAGTGTATGTTGTAACACCCGGAGCTAAAGGAACTATTGGACCGTTAACAACTGTTGAAGAACCTGGATAAACGACTGTATAGCCTATACTATATGGAGCTGTACCGCCGCCTATTCCTGCAACTGTAATTTCTCCTAAATCTAACTCAGCACAGTCTTCATCTACAAAAGATGTGATATTATATGTCAAAGCTGTTGGTTGGTTGATAGTAATATTATTAAAAGTTACAAAGCAACCATTTTCATCTTGAATAATTATTGTATAAGAACCAGATGCAAGATTTGGAACATTAAATCCACCTGCCACGTAAGGATTTGTAATTGTTATAAACTGACTTAAATTAGGTGAAATAGCATATTGTATTGCTCCTGTCCCTCCAGTTATTACAAGATTTACAGCTCCATCATTACCTCCATTACATTTTACTGGAATTGAAGTTGGAACAACATTAAATGGTGTTGGCTCAAAAATTATTACACTTATTGAATTTACCGCACAATCTAAACTTTGAACATGAACAATATAAGTTCCTGCTGGTAAGTTAGAGAAGTTTCCAGGCGTTGTTTGTGTTGGTGCTGGTAAAATAGGATTTCCTGCACCATCAAGTAGTGTATATACATAGTTTAACAATCCGCCAGTCGCTGTTGCAGATATTGTTCCTGTTGCACTTCCACCGCAAAGAATATCTTGATGTATTGGTGGAGCAATTATTAATGGATCTAAAGGTGTTATAATGACATCTCCAGAAACTAAACTCTTACAACCATTAGCATCTTGAATATAATAATTATAAGTACCAACTGGAACAGAAATTACTGTTGATGGATTAAATGATCCTATAAACGGACCACCTACTGTGGCACTATAACTATATGGTGGCGTACCTCCAGAACCTGTAAGTGTCAATGTAGCTTGTGTTAAACATGTTTGTGTTGTAGCAGTAGACAAACTAGCAACTACTTTAGCAGGTTGCGCAATTACAATATTAGCTGATGTAAACGAACAATCAAAACCATCTGTAATTGTAACACTATAAGTATCTGCACATAATCCAGTTAACACAATTCCTCCAAGAGGTATTGCAATTGGACCCGAATCAGAAACTGTTGGTATTGTAGAATGTAATACATAAGAATAATTACTTCCTTGTCCACCTGTTGGATAAGAAATACTAATCGTTGCATTACAATCTCCAAAACAAGTTACTGTTGGTCCGCTTGATGTAATAACAGCATTTATTGGAGTTGGATTCGTTAATGTTACATTAGTTGATGTGATACAACCTTTTACATCTCTTACATAAACTGTATAAGTCGCTTGTGTTAATCCTGTAAAGTTTGCATTAGCACTATAAGTATAAGTTCCTACAATAGCGGCACCTATCTGAAGTTGGAATTCATAAGGAGCTCCCCAACCACCAGTAGCTGATGCAGTAATTGTTCCATCATTATTTCCTGTAACACAAGTTATAGGAGAACTAGTTGCAGAAATTCCTAATGCACTTGTTGGTCCTGAAATTGTGAAATTTTTTGTCACTGTACAAAATGGTGTAGCAGTTAGTGAAACATTTGCTGTATAAATTCCTGAAGGTAATCCTGAAACTGTTATAGGTCCTACAGTAGGGCTAACTCCTGAAGCAACTGTTGCTCCTAAACTATCTAAAATTGTATAATTGAAAGGTCCAGCATCATTTGTTGGTGTCAAATCATTATCTACGATTGTAATATCTACACTTCCATTATTACCTCCAAAACAAGTAACATCAACCACATTATTAAGTAATAAACCAAATGTATTTGGATTAAACACATAATGTATGGTTTGCACACTACATCCTGTTACAGGATTTAAAACAGTAATTAAGTAATCACCGATTGTTAGACCTGTAAACGTTGGTGAGTTTTGTGTAACATTATATGGAATTGCATTTGTTGGATATCCAGTAACAGTATAACTGAAAACTGGAGGTGCTCCACCAGCAACAGTAACTGAAATCGTGATTTGTTCGTTTGTAGTACAAGTAATTGGACTATCTACAACAACTGTAGGATTACTTATTGATATATAAGCATTTATTATTGCAGTAGTAGTTCCCAAACAACCTTTATTATCATAAACATTGATAGTATAAGTACCTCCAGCAACATTTGCTGTAGAATAAGTGTTGCTCGATCCACTTTGTTGTATAACCCCACCCAATATAAACTCATAGTTCGTATAAACTCCTGAACCTCCTGTAACACCAGTTACGGTAATAGTAGCAAGGTTTACAGCATTTGTTCCTGCATTACAACCAAATTGTGTGATTGTAGTTGCTGGTACAACAATAGGAGCTGGTGTTCCTACAATTACATTATTGTCTATTAGTGTACAACCTCTGCCTGAATTTACCTGAACTGTATAAGTTCCAGCTGGTAAACCTAAAAACACATTCGATGCTTGTGGTCCTGTAGCAAAGGCTAATGGTGCAATAATTTGATATGTATAAGCTGGGTTATTATTTGCTGCTGGTAAATTTATAGTAATCGTACCATCGGTTCCTCCGCTACAAGTTACATTTGTAGGAATAGCAGTGAATGTTACTGGTGTTGGCAATGCAAGACAAAATGGAGTATTAGCACTACAACCTGTAGCAGAATCTGTTACTCTAATAATATAACATCCTGCAGGTTGACTAGCAAATACATTACTTCCTTGTGGTCCTGTAATTACGACCGAGGCACTTGTTAATAAAGTATAAGTGTAGTTTGCTGGCGCAGAACCACCAGAAGCTGATGCCGTAATTGTACCATTATTGTTAAAACAAGTTGGTTGTATTGTAAATACTGCCGAAACTGTAAGTGGCGCTAGAATTGTAACAGTTTGAACACCATTACCACAACCATTTTTATCTCTAACTTCTACAGTGTGTGTTCCTGAAGATAATCCTGAAATATTAAATGGAGTTGTATTGGTTACAAAAGCACCACCATCTATACTAAATGTATAAGGCGCAACACCCGCTGTAGGCATTTCTACATGTATTTGATAAGTTCCTTGAGCCACACAAGCATTTACTAAAGTAGCATTAATAATTGGTGAAGGATCTAGTCCAATTACAACTGTAACTACTTTAATACAACCATTCGCATCCTTAACATACACATCATAATTACCACTTTCTCCATTAAAAGGATTGGTAGCAACCCATCCTGCTGAAGCTGCGGTAGGAGCTACACTTGGTGAAGGTAAATATTGATATGTATATGGTCCTGTTCCTCCTGAAGCAATAGGAGCAATGTGTCCTGCATTTAGATTACAATTATCATTTGTTGTTGCTGCAGATAATGTTAATGCAGTTGCCGATTCTACTATTGTAAAATTAATTGAAGTCACTCCACAACCACGAACTGCACCAACATATTCAACAATTTGAATATTATAACTACCTGGTGATAATGGTCCAGTTGTAAAAGGAAACATCGTAAAAGGAGCTGTAAGAATTCCAGTTGTTGCAACACTAACAGGTAAATTATTTGATGCATAATGTACACTGTAAGTAATTGATGTTGTTGTTGGATCTATTCCTGTTAAGCCAAATGTTACTGATCCATCTGCACTTCCATTACAAGTAACTGGATTTGCAACCAAAGGTGTCACATTTATTGTAGACAATGTAGCTGCTGTAGGAGCAGTTTGAAAATAATAACATCCTGTAGTTAAATCTCTAACAACAATAGTATATATAGTTCCAGGTATTAGGTTTGTAAAAATATGAGTTGCAGGTCCTGGATTAGCTGGCATAAAAGTACTTGACCAAGGAAAAGCTGTTAAATTAACTATACCAAATTCATAAGGTCCAGAACCGATAACACCTCCAGAGATAGAAACTGTTAAATCAGCCCCTGTAGCACAACTAGCAACACTAGCAAATGTAAAATTCAAACCACCTGGCGGACTAGCCATTACTAAATTAGATTTTACAATCGTACACCCATTAGCGTCTTTAACACTCAAATCATATAAACCAAAATCTACATTTGGAAAACAATAATTAGCACCCAAAGGTTCAACATGGTTTATTACTGCACCACCATTTGTTATATCTACTAAAGTATAAGTATAAGGTGCAACACCTCCTGTTAATCCATTTACACAAATAGATCCTAAAGCATATCCAGATCCAGCAATACTACATGTAATAGGATTTACTATTGCAGTATAAGCAATTTGTGCTGGTTGTGTTATAGTAACACTTCCGTTAAAAGTACAAAATTTAGAATCTCTTACAATATAAGGATATGTCCCTGCGGATAATCCTGAATAAGTTGTTGTAGAGGTAAAAGGACTTCCATTAAAACTTATTACATAAGGTGCAACACCCCCAGAAGGTGTAATAGTTACACTTCCTGCAGTATCTCCAAAACATTTATTATTTATTTGTGTATGTGTTGCTGTCACTGGAACAAGCGCATTTACAGTATGAATAATAGATTGTGCAACACATCCTCTCGAATCAGTAACTTGAAACTGATAAGTCCCAGCAACTGCTGTCGAATAAGTAAATGGCGATGTAGTTGCTCCAAGATTTGCAAATGGAGCACCATTAAAGCTTACTTGATAAGTATATGGTGAGTAACCACCTGCTATTGTTCCTGTAATAACAGCGTTAGGTGAAGCGGTACAATCTAAATCCTTAGTCAGTACTGTGCTTAATGTCAGTTGTGGTGCAATTGTTTGTACTGGCAAAGTTACAGTACAACCAAAAGCATCTGTTACTATAATAGTGTATGACCCTGGTGTTAAATTAGAAAATACATTTGTTGCGTTTGGAACACCATTTATTGTATAAGTATATGGTGCAACTCCTCCTGCTGGTGTTACAATAATTGTAGCTCCCGATGGACTAGAATAACAGAAGTTTGATGCTAATGAAATTGTAGCTGTTGGTGGTGTTGCCGCAACAACACTTACAAGAATAGAACTACTTGTACATAAATTTGCATCACGAATAAGTACAACATAATTTCCTGCAGGAACATTTGTAAATATTCCGCTAGCTTGATAAGGCCTAACTATTACTGCTCCTGGAGACGTTTGTAATTGGTATTGATATGCTGGTGTACCTCCAACTGCTGATGCAGTTATTGTTGCTCCAGTTAAACAAGTAGCTGGTGTTACAATAACAGAAGGTACTAGTGCAGCTGGTTGTGTAATTACTGTTGTAAAAGGGAAACTACAAGCTGTATTCGCTGGATTACTATCATATCTAATTTGAATATTATAAGTTGCTGCTGTTAAAGCGTTTATAGTAACTGGCGATACTAATGAAGTAATCCAAGTACCTCCACCGTTTGTACTATATTGAAAACCTGTAGCTGCAAAATTTTGAGCTGAAATTGTGATAGTACCGTTGTTACCACCATTACAAGATACATTATTAGAACCTGTTACTTGAGCTGTAAATGCTTGATTACAAGCTATATTTATAGGGAAATTTCTAGTTGTAATACAAGCTATTGGTTGCTGATAAACATTTATATCATCTATAGCCGCGTCATTTCCTCCATAAATAATACTTCCAGATCTTATCTTAAATATAAGAGTAGTATTAGGACCTGGATTTAAACTTAATGATTTTAATTGCCAAGCATTTACCGTATTATCTATAATTCCTGTAGATTGAGAAGCAATAACTGTTCCTGCTCCATCTACTAATTCTAATATAAAAGAAGGATCTGCCCCTCCGTTACCCACGGTTAATAAATTTGCTAAATAAATATCTACAATTACAGGTTGGTTTGGTAAAACATTATTAATTGTTTTACTATATAAAACACCATTAGGACCTGCTGCAGATCCAATATTTACAGCTAAAAATCTTCCTTTTGGATTTGTTCCGTTCGATGTGTGATCACGGTAAGGGAACCAAGCACAATTATTAGGATTAAGTAAAGGTGTTACAACATATTGATTGTCATTTACGAACCATGTACCACATGCAGAAGCTGGGAATCCAGCAACAGCATTACCACAAGGCTGTCCCGCTGGATAAGCCTGAGGGTTAAAACAATAAGCTGCCGCAATTCCTGGGGTTGTTGTATTGGCACCAATACCAAAATCTTCAAACAATAAGTTACTTGGTGTTGGAATATTTGTAGCTTGATAGTTTACCGTCACAGTATGAGGTCCACAAGTAACTGGGGTAAATACGTTATTTGTTGGAGGAGTATTAGGTACGCCATCTAACAAATAAGTATATATAAAACTACCACCGTTATTATTTACTGTAACTGTGCTTGTTGCATTACCGTTACAAGCAAAAACCGGAGGAGTTACCACTATTGTTGGTGGTGCAGGTGCAGGATCTAGTGTTACCGTCATTGGAAAAATACAACCATTTGCATCTTTAATATATACGGTATAAGTTCCTGGCAATAAATAAGCTTGGTTTACAGCGGTATACGTTGCTTGATTATCAAAACTGTAAGTATATGGAGGAACGCCTCCTTGAGGATTTATAATTCTAACTCTTCCTTCTCCTAAAGGACCACAACCTGCTAATTCAGAAACTCCTGCTGAAGCTGTTAAAGCTGCTGCTGGTTGTGTTATTGTTATAGTAACTGGGGTTGTTAAACAAACAGCTGTTCCTAAAGTATATCTAACTATTATAGTATAAGTACCTGCTACTAAATTAGGGAAGTTAGGTGTTGGGAAAAAATTTATTCCGTCTATACTATATGCTAAAGTAAACCCATTAGCATTCGTAACATTAAAATTAATTGCTCCTGTATTACTACCATAACACAAAACATTTGTTTGTGTAACCGTGTAAACAGGTGGTGGAACCAATGCAACTGTAATCGAAACATTTGCAGTACAATTGTTATTGTCTACCACTTGAATATTATAGATTCCAGCAACTGGTGCTGAAATTATTGGGCTTGATTGTGTGACTGTAACCGCTCCTGTTACATTAAAATTGTAAGGAGGTGTTCCGCCCACTGGGTAAACCGTAATCTCTCCAGGTCCACATGAAGTTAATGGTTTTGTTAACGCTGCAGTTATTGTTAGTAATGGCGGTTGATTAATTGTAAAAGGTGTTGTAACACTACAACCATCTTGTGTCGTTACTGTATAAGTATAGTTTCCTGGTGTTAGATTATTAAACACAGTACTACTACTATTAGTTGGACCAAATGTACTAATTAATACAGCTCCTTGATTTATACTAAAGGTATATTGTGGTAATACATTGTTAGCTGCTAAGTTTATACTTCCTTTATCGCCACTACATATAGGTTGTGTAATAATTGCCGAAACAGTAAAAACTCTATTTACAATAGGAATATTTGTTAATGTAAACACACAACCGCCTACTATTCCTGTTTGACGAATACAAACAGAGTGAACTCCAACTGGAACAGATAGGAAAACATTACTTGCTTGCCAAGTTGCTGTACAGTCTAAACTATATTCATAACCAGCAGGAACTCCTGTAATTGTTATTTGTCCTGGTGTAGAACAAACAGCATCTCTTGGAGTCGCTATTGGATTTAATAAATTTTTGAAAACATTAAAATAGAATATACGCTGACAACCTCCTGGATAAACTATTACTACTCTAAATTGTCCAGCATTATTAGCAGTATAATTTAGTCCTGTTCCTACATTTGTCCAAGTACAAGCGGCATTTTCGTTTGCACAATTAGGATTTACAACTGCAGCACAACTTCCTGTATTTAATTGTTCCCAACTAATAGAAGTAGCGCCTGTAATAGTTGTGGCTATAAGTTGTGAATCTGCTGCTCCACATAAAAATATAAGAGGTAATTGTTTATTGTCATTAGGGCAAATTACTATTTGATCCGCATAAGGTAAAACAGGATTTGTTAGAGGTGGTGTACCTGTAATATCTACAACATTTATCGTTTGAACTATAGATTTACAAGGTGTTATATTAATCAAATTATTTACAGTATATGTACCCACTTGGTTTACTACTACACTTTGATTATTTGTGCCCGCTACAGGTGTTATTGTTGCTCCAGGAGGACCAGACCATGTATAAGTCGTATAACCTCCAGCTGCCGTCAGTGTTACAGTTGTACCACATAAAACTACGTCTTGAGTAAAATTACAAGAATCAAGACCAACCAAAGTATTTGTTGGACTTGCTCCGCTTAAATTACAAACTGTATATGAAGATAAACTCGGGTCATTTGAAATTTGAGCTGTGTTTAGAACTCCTTGATAAGTTGCAAAAGCTTGGTTTGTAATTAAATTAGAACATGCGTCATCTAATTCTAGGCATGTACATAATACCTTTACACCAAGTTGTATTGTATATCTTGGAGCATTTACTGTTACGAATCCTTTTGGAATTGTAAAAACAATAGTTCTTGTTGCTGCAGTATAAACAAAAGTAATAGCTGGTGTTACAGGAACAGTAACAGGTGGTGTTGGCAAAACAACCGATGCTGGATTAAAAGAAACATTGGGAGGGAGTACATCTCTAATAGTAAAAACATCAGCAGCATCATTTCCTATATTTTGAAACCCGATAGTATAATTTAAGGGTTGGCACAAAGTTACATTTTGTCCTCCTACATCCGCTCCAGAAAGATCGGCTACTGTTTTTGTAAGTATTATTTTTGGTTCGATAATTTCAACATCAAATGTTGTAATATATGCACCGTAAGAATCTCCATTTGTTGTAAGTCTTAATGTTGCGCCTGTTTCATTATTAGGGATAACCGCATTAAGTGGGTTATTAACTTGCACCAAATCTAAATCGAAACCTAACGTATTACTACTATTTATATTCCTATTTGTTATTGCAACATTATTATTTGTAATAGAGGAATTAAAAAAGTTGTTTAATGGGTTTAATCCGTTTGTAATTGTAGTAAATCCTCCTAATGAGTTAGCTTTAAAACTAAGGTTATCTCCTGTATATTCATAATCTCCTTCTAATGCACCAACACCAATTCTTGCTTTAACAGGAAAAGGTGGGGGCAGTGTTTGAAATCCATTTATATTAAAATCAACAGGGGCTCCACCATCAATATTAGCATAACCATCAAAAACAGATATATACTTACTTGGTAAAGACGGGTCTTCATAAATAATTACAATAGACCATCCGGCAGAACTTCCTGTGTTTGTATATTTTCCTAATTGTCCTCTTTGGTTAGCAACAGCATAGGTTCCATTTGCATTTGCCAAACCTTGTAACAAACTTGTTACATTTTTGTAACATACATAAGGTACACCATAAACTCCATTTGTATTACTTGTATTGTTATCTACAATAATATCATCTTCTTGTCCTACAGGGTCGGCGGCGTTGTCTGCTACCAATGTTTGATATGCACCACCTGGAAGTTTGAATTTTACTTGATTCCAATCATTTTGTCTAGGTATTGTTATTGTCCCATTGCTTTTTATTCTCTCAAACGGGTAGGTAGCCGTCCAATAAAGTCCTGCATAAATAATTTTTTTACATGGTGATACAATATTTAAATCAGCGGTACTAGAACTAAAAGTTGTAGGATCGCCATCTATATCAATATAATCAAAATTAAAATTGTTATTAGCTAAAGTTCCATTGTATGGTGTATTAGCTTCAGCAGTAAGTACTGCTTGATTAGTCACATTATTTGCTCCATCGTATGTTGGATTGGTATTTGTCCTATTGACAATATTATTACCAACAAATACGATATCACCTTTTAGTTTTAAGCTTCCCCCGGCTAATCTTTGTGTAAATGGGGTAACAACCTGTGCTGTTATATTGTAACTGCACAGTAAAATTAAGACCGATAATATGTAGTTTTTTATTCTCATGGGACAACTTTTTAATTCAGAAATGGGGCTAAAGTTATTTATTTTTTATTTAATTAACATTTTTTTAGCACTTTATTTTAAAAATAAAGTACTAAAAAATATTTTTATGACTATTTCTCTACCTTAACAATTACCATCTTACCATTATAAGGCTTGCTTCCTTTAGATTCCATTGCACTTGTAGCATCTTGAATATCTGTAAGTTTTTGATAATAGATATAGTATGTTCCGTTACTTGAATTATAGAAGAAATCTATATTGGTTTGACCTGCTTGTATTGCTTTTGTTATAAATGCATCTCTTTTTGCTGCATCTTTATGAGCCGCTACTACAAGGTAGTATCCGTCACCTACATTATCATTATTTTTGATAATTTGTGTACCCGCTTGCTCTTCTCCAAAATCAAAGTCTTCTGGTTTATAAGCCTGACCTGTAGGAGTTGTTTTAAGTTTAATTTGTTTTAATGTTTCTCTATCTTTTTGATATTTTGTATCATCACTATCAAATGCAGCACGTTTAATTCTTCTTTTCTTTTCGATATCAGTTTCAGCCTTGATTGTTTCAAGTTTTGCTAATAAATCTAAATTTTGTTTGTCAGCCGCTAATTTTTCTGCTTTTAATTTTTCAAGCGTTTTTAAATAATTTTGATTAACAATATCATTTTTATTAGGAACTTTTTTCAATCTTTCATTTGTACGTGTTTCAAATTCTTTAATGAAATTGCTTTGATTTTTAGTGTTCTCAGCTATCTCAATTTTCAAAGATTCAAGTGCTCTGTTTGCAGCAGAAGTACTTTGAAACTCTTTTGCTTCACTTACAATACCTTTATCAGATAAATCATTTACTCTTCTAAGTTCTCTAAGCTCATTGTCTTTTGCTTTTGTAATAGAGTCTAATCTATTTAAAGATTCCTTTTGGTTTTTCTTCGAGTCATCTAAAACTTGACTTAAATTATCCAATTCTTTATCCTCTACAGATTTAGCAGCATCAATTTTAGCTTTTTCTTCAGCTTCTTTTCGTAAACGTTCTGCTTCGGCCGCTGTATTTGCTTTTGCATCTGCATCTGCTTTCTCCTTACGTAAACGTTCTGCTTCGACTTTTGCTTTTGCTTCATTAGCTAACGCGTCTGCTTTTTCTTTTAGTAAACGTTCTGCTTCGGCTTTGGCATTTGCTTGATCTGATTTTAATTTATCAGCTGCTTCTTTTGCTGCCGCAGCTGCATCAGCTGCAGATTTTGCATCGGCATCCGCTTTCTCTTTACGCAAACGCTCTGCTTCGGCTTTAGCTCTATCTTGTTCTGATTTTAATTTATCAGCTGCTTCTTTTGCTGCCGCAGCTGCATCAGCTGCAGATTTTGCATCGGCATCCGCTTTCTCTTTACGCAAACGCTCTGCTTCGGCTTTAGCTCTATCTTGTTCTGATTTTAATTTATCAGCTGCTTCTTTTGCTTTTGCGGCAGCATCAGCGGCAGCTTTTGCATCGGCATCAGCTTTTTCTTTACGTAAACGTT
>NZ_JBDTQE010000007.1:0-69193 GCF_039932285.1 Flavobacterium sp. | reverse complement strand
CAATTGAATCACTTAATTTTGGTTCAATGGGTAATCCTCCTAAAATGGAATATGGAGGGTAATATATGTTAGAAAATCTTAGATTTTGTATAGTTTATTTAGCTTTGTTATCTGGTATTTGTGGCGTTATATTTTGGCACAAACTTCCTAATAATAAGGCTAAGCTATTTTTATTTTCAATATGGTTTTCAGTACTCACAGAGGTTGTTGGAAAATATTTTACAGCTTGGACGGGCTTACTTAACTATTATGTATTTAACTTTTACATTTGTGTGATATTTTGCATCTACATCATTTTACTGAAATCCTTATTAAAAAAATTAGTTTATAAAAATCTTGCAGGACTTTTCCTTATTATTTTTATACTTTTTTATGTTGTTAATTACTTTCTTTTTCAAAATGAATTTGGTCAAATTTTTACAAATAGTTATGCTGTTGGCGTAATAATTATAGTAATTTTAAGTTTTTTATACTTACTCGAACTATTTAGTAGCAACTTGGTATTAGACTATAGTAAGTCTATTTTTTTCTGGTTTATTCTTGGGATTTTAATTTTTTTCGTTCCATATTTACCATTTATGTTATCATTAGATTGGTTTTTAATCGACTATAATTCTTCAGTTTATGGGCTAATAATATTTTTCCTAAATTTACTGATGAATATTTGTTTCACAATAGGATTTATATGCAGCGAGAAGAAATACAATTATTAATCATTTCATTTAGCATTGTACTTTTTATGCTATTGCTAACTTTGTTTGTGCTTTTTTATTTTTTTCAAAAGAAAAAATCAAAATTTTTAATAGAAAAAATGGAGGCCGATTTATTATTTCAATCAGAGCTTACAAATTCGAAGATTGAAATTAAAGAACAAACACTCACCAATGTTAGTAGAGAATTGCACGACAACATTGGACAAATCCTTTCTGTAGCATTAATGCAAATGAATATCATCATTGAAAATGATGATGAATACACTAAAAAAGAACTCAAAAACATTAAAGAGCTTGTCAACAAATCATTAAATGAAATTAGGCTATTGTCAAAAATAATGAATGGTGATATTTTTGTAAATACCAACTTTATTAAATCCATATCTGACGATTTAAAAAGAATAGCGGAATTAAAAAAAATAAAATATCAGTTGAATGTAAACGGTGAAATTCAAAAAATAAACAAAGAACATCAAACCATTATATATAGAATTTTGCAAGAATCTATAGCTAATATTTTAAGACATTCACATAGCGAAACTATTGCTATCGAAATATTTTTTAGTTCAAATAATTGTAAAATAAATATTATTGACACCGGTAAAGGGTTTGACTATAAAAAAGAATCCAGTGGTATTGGTCTAGCAAATATTAAAACAAGAGTTGCTCTGATAAAAGCAACACTTAAAATTCATTCTGAAATTAATAAAGGCACAATAATAACTATTGATTATCCAATAAATACTCAAGAAAATAATTAACGTTATGGAAAAAATAAAAATTGTAATTGTAGATGATCATTTATTATTTTCTCAATCACTCTCCTATTTAATTGGAACATTTAAGGAGTTTACAGTAATTGGAAGTTATAGCAATGGAAAAGAGTTTACAAACATGTTTTTAAATGAATTTGAAAAACCCGACATTGTTTTACTTGATGTTAATATGCCAATTATGGATGGGGTTGAAACAATGAAGTGGTTGAAAGAAAACCAACCTAATTTGAAAGTTTTGGCATTATCTGTAAACGATGATGAAGATACTATTATGAAAATGATTACAAATGGCGCAAAAGGATATCTACTAAAAGACACACACCCTAATACTTTCAAAGAAGCACTCATTGAAGTATATAACAAAGGTTTTTATTATTCGGAAATGGTTTCAGGATATCTTATAAATAAACTTACCTGTAACGAAAATAAAATTATACTAAAAGAGCGTGAAGTCGAATTTATAAAGCTCGCTTGTACCGAAAAAACGTACAAAGAAATTGCCAGTGGCATGTGCCTAAGCCCAAAAACTATTGATGGTTATAGAGAACAATTATTTCAAAAATTGGAAATTAAAACTCGAATTGGATTGGTCTTATATGCAATAAAACACAAGATAGTTTGTATCTAATTATCCCTCTTTATTAGCCAATTGTCCGCAAGCAGCATCTATATCTTTACCTCGACTGTGTCTCACTTTTGCAATAATTCCGTTTGAATCTAGTGCTTTTATATAAGCATTTATTGATTCTATTGATGCTTGCTGAAACTCTCCATCATCAATCGGATTGTACTCAATAAGATTTACTTTACAAGGAACATGTTTACAAAATTTCACCAAGGCATCTACGGATTCTTTGTTGTCATTTATTCCTTTCCAAACCACATATTCATAAGTGATTTTGCTTTTTGTTTTGTGATACCAATATTCTAAAGATTCACGTAATTCAGGTAATGGAAAGCTTTTTGTGAATGGCATGATTCGGTTACGAGTTTCCTCGATAGCGGAATGTAAAGAAACTGCCAGTTTGAATTTGACCTCATCATCGGCCATTTTTTTAATCATTTTAGATACACCCGAAGTAGAAACAGTAATTCTTTTAGGCGACATTCCTAATCCTTCGTTAGAAGTTATCATATCAATCGCTTTGATCACATTATTGTAATTCATGAGTGGTTCTCCCATTCCCATAAACACAATATTAGACAAAGGGCGATTGAAATATAACTTGCTTTCTCTATCAATAGCGAGAACTTGATCATAAATTTCGCCAGGTTCTAGATTTCTCATGCGTTTGAGACGAGCTGTAGCACAAAAATTACAATCTAAACTACAACCCACTTGGCTAGAAACACAAGCGGTTGTGCGAGTTTCGGTTGGGATTAAAACCGATTCGACAATTAAACCATCATGTAACCGAACAGCATTTTTTACCGTTCCGTCGCTACTGCGTTGCATCGTATCTACTTTAATATGATTAATGACAAAATTTTCTACTAACATTTGTCTGGTTTCTTTAGAAACGTTTGTCATGTCTTCAAAACTATGTGCGCCTTTACTCCACAACCATTCGTACACTTGATTGCCACGAAAGGCTTTGTCATTATTAGTTATAAAAAAATCACGTAATTGTTCTTTAGATAATGCTCGTATGTCTTTTTTCTCGATTTGCATGGTGCAAATTTAGGTTATTTTGTTGATTTAGTAATTTGTTGATTTGGTAATTTGTATTTTTGCTTAAAATTTTATCAAATGCATTTCCTTTCTCAAGATTTAGAAGATTATATTGAGCAACATTCAGAAAACGAACCAGAATTATTAGCGCAACTTAACAAAGAAACTTACCAGAAAATTTTGTTGCCTAGAATGTTGAGCGGGCATTTTCAAGGTCGGGTTTTAAGTATGTTATCCAAACTTATTCGCCCAGTAAATATCCTAGAAATAGGTACTTATACTGGTTATTCTGGTTTGTGCTTGTGCGAAGGAATACAAGAAAACGGACAATTGCACACCATCGATATTAAGGAAGAGTTAGTAGATTTTCAGCGGAAATATTTTGACAAATCGCCTTGGGGAAATCAAATTGTGCAACATTTAGGAGAAGCCGTCGATATTATTCCTGATTTGGATTTAAAATTTGATTTGGTTTTTATTGATGCCGATAAAGAAAACTACATTCATTATTTTAATCTAATTGTCCCTAAAATGAATAAAGGCGGGATTATCTTGTCTGACAATGTTTTGTGGTCTGGAAAAGTGGTTTTGCCTTTAGAGAAAAATGATTTGAGTACTAAAGTTTTGTTGGAGTATAATTTGCTTTTAAAGAATGATCCAAGAGTTGAAACTGTTTTGTTACCTATAAGAGACGGGTTGACTGTTAGTCGAGTACTTTAGCCCAGATGGGAACGGCATCCTTTTTCTTGCTCCTTTAGCAAGGAAAAGATATAGTGTACAGCTGGAAATAGCTCCTAAAAATTATCCTTAAAATATTTCAGCTGAATTATTTGATAGATTATATAGGTTACACAACCTGTAATTATACCGCAAGTATATCCTGCAAGTATATCGGTAGGAAAATGTAAACCTAAGTAAATACGACTGTAAGCGAAGATTAATGGCCAAAGTATTAGTAACCAAAAATATTTGTATTTTTTTCTAAATATTGAATATAAAAAAACGAAAACCGCCATCGTGTTTGAAGAATGCCCGGAGAAAAAACTAAAAGTCGAACTTGTTTTTACAATTCTAATAATATCTTTAATTTCTGGATCATTACAAGGGCGCAATCGCTGAAATGTTGATTTAAATAACTCGGTAATAGTATTGTTTACCGTGAGTAAAACAGCAACAAAAAGGACAATAATAATGGTTTGTTTTGTTCCTAACTTTTTATAAACTAAATACAATAAGAAGACAAAAAGAGGAATCCAGCTAGATTGTTTTGTAATAATTAACCACAACGAATCGAAATTTTCCGAACCTAAACCATTTAGGAAAACGAATAATTCTTTATCTATCGAGATTATTTTTTCTAGCATTATAATTGACGTTTTATAGGTCCTGTTAAATCATCAAGGTTTTCTTTGACCTTGTTAATTTCGGAAGTAATATCGTCAGTGATAGATTTTGTCCCTAAGGAATCCGATGTATTATCGGTAATCATTTTGTTGAATCCTTGTTTTACTTTATCAATTTCTGAAGTAAAATCTCCAGTTAGAGATTTTATGTCAATATCATTAGATTCGGCACCACGCTGAATCTCAGATTTTATATCATTAGTTGCATTTTTTAGCTGCGCCATCGCTTTTCCCATTGTACGCGCTATATCTGGTATCTTATCTGATCCAAAAAGCATCAATGCGACAAACATGATAAAAACTAATTCTCCTCCTCCTATTCCAAACATTTTTTTTAATTTTAATACAATGTTAATTAATCAAATTTAGATTTTCCAATTACTTTTGGCCAAGTATTATTGGTTACATCAATATCGGCAGTTTCTAATTTTGGATCTACTACAATTTTTGAAATTGCTTTTTGTGTAGCAAATGTTCTTACAACCTCAGCATCATTCATTCTCCAAATTTGTGCTGGAAATGTTTGGTTTTCAGTAGTTCCATCTTCAAAAGTTAGTTCGACAATAATTGGCATTACTAATCCTCCAGGCTTGTTAAACGTTACTTCATAAAAATATTTTGGAGAAGCTAATTTTGCAATTTCTTCTGGTTTGAAATTCGTTTGCACAAACTCATCTAACGTTTTAACATCTTTTACGTTTAATGCTTTTTTGTTTTCCGCTAACAAATCTTGACTTGTGCTAGAAACCATGTATACTAATGGTCCAGACATTTTACGTCTATTTCTTCTGTTAACTTCTGGGGCTTTAAACTCTTTCGGAGCATCATTGCTCACATAATATTGATTTACCTCTTTAATACCTATATCCGTATAATCTGTAGTATAAAACCAACCACGAATAAACCAATCTAAATCAGTTGCCGACGCGTCTTCCATAGTTCTAAAAAAGTCTTCTGGGGTTGGATGTTTAAATTTCCAACGATTTGCGTAGGTTTTGAAAGCGTAATCGAACAATTCGTGTCCCATAATGGTCTCACGAAGAATATTTAATCCAGCTGCTGGTTTTCCGTAAGCATTATTACCAAATTGTTTTATCGCTTCGGAATTAGTCATAATTGGCTCAATATTCGATTGATCACCACTCATATAAGGAACAATTTTTGTTGCTGGTCCACGATCTACAGGGAAATTTTTATCGAAAGAAATTTCGGCAAGATATTCCATAAATGTGTTTAACCCTTCGTCCATCCAAGTCCATTGACGCTCATCAGAATTAACAATCATTGGGAAGAAATTGTGCCCTACTTCATGAATAATTACGCCTAACATTCCGTATTTTACTCTGTCAGAAAATGTTCCGTCAGCTTCTGGACGTCCAAAATTCCAACAAATCATCGGATATTCCATTCCTTGATCTTGTGCATTTACAGAAACTGCTTTTGGGTAAGGAAAATCGAAAGTATAACTCGAATAGCTTTTTAGCGTGTGCGCCACAGCTTTAGTAGAATATTGTTCCCATAACGGATTTCCTTCTTTTGGGTATAGTGAAACGGCCATTACCGTTTTTCCACCCAACTTGACAGCCATCATATCTAAAATAAATTTTCTTGATGTTGAGATTCCAAAATCACGAACATTCTCTGCTTTAAACTTCCAAGTTTTTTTCTTGTCAGAAAAACCCTTTTCGCTTTCTGTTGCTTCTGCTTGTGTAACAATTACAACTGGTTTGTCGAAAGAATTTTGTGCTAATGCATATCTTTTTACTTGCTCTGGTGTGAAAACTTCGGCTCTATTTAATAAATTTCCTGTCGCTTCCATCACGTGGTCGGCTGGAACTGTAATATTTACTTCAAAATTTCCAAATGGCAAAGCAAATTCTCCGCTTCCCCAAAACTGCATATTTTGCCAACCTTCTACATCATTATAAACTGCCATTCTTGGATAAAATTGTGCTAAAACGTACAATTTATTTCCATCATTAAAAGGCTCATAACCAGAACGGCCTCCATCTAACATATAATTGTTAATATTATAATTCCATTTAATATTCATGACAAATTTTTCGCCATGCGCTAATGGTTTTACAAGATTTATACGCATCATGGTTTCATTTACAGTATAAGAAATTGGGTTGCCTTTTATATCTTTTACATAATCGATTTTAAACCCACCATCAAATTTTTCTTCTAAATATTTTCTTGAAAAACCTTGTGCACTAATAGCTGGATCTATTTTAGAATTCTCGACTAATGGTGTTTTTGATGTTCTTGCAGCAATATTCTGATCTAATTGAATCCATAAATATTCTAGAGATTCTTTAGCATTATTAGTATAGGTTATAGTCTCTGTCCCAAATAATTTAGCATTTTTATCATCTAACTCGACATCCATTTTATAATCTGCTTGTTGCTGATAATATTCAGGTCCAGGTGCACCAGAGGCTGTTCTGTACATATTTGGTGTTGCCAACAAATCGTACATCTGACGAAATTTATTTTTATCTTCGTGTCCTTGTTCTTTGGTTTTGGGAGCTTCTTTAACCTCTTGTGCAATTGCTGAAGTTGAAATCGCAAGTAGAATTAAAAGTGAATTAAATATGTTTCTCATAGCCTGATTTAATTTTAAAGCTATAAAAGTAATTATTTTTATTACAGAAAATTGAAAACTTATTGTTTTAACAAACCTTTCACATTATTTGAAGTTAGTAACAAACTTTGTTTCTTACTATAAATTGTGGATTGAATGATATTTTGCTGGTCGGAATTTAAGTCAAATAAAGCCGTGTTTTTAACTTCTAAAGTTTTTATTTTTGATATATCTTTGACATTATAATAACAAATCACCACGTTTCCTTCGAGTTCTTTGCTCAAATAATTGATGCTTTTTTGCTGACCATTTATTTTTATAGAAAAATTATCTAAGATGTATTTTTTCATCAAAACTAAATCTTGTGGCATTTCGGTTGGCTCTCCAATATGCGTTTTTTGATTATATTTTGCTTTCAGAATATCATTTAAATCATCAATAAAAATACGTGAGGTAATTTCAAGCATTTTTTTCTCAGGAACATAATTGAGTTGATATATTGATACATAAAATTTATGCATCCCAAAAGATGACAAGCTTATTATTAATAAAAAAAGTAACGTATAAATTATTGATTTTTTCATTTTACGAAAATAACTATTCTTTTTTTGGAAAAGTAATTTGTTTGTATTTTTCTGCTAATTCTCCCAATAAAAATGCGGTCATGGTTTTATTTTTAGATTTTATACTTGCTATTAATCGCGGATCGTCAATAACATATATTTGAAATCCTTTTACGTATTCTGAGGGAATTTTTAATGTTTCTGTAAAAAAAGCTTCATCATATAAATTGTCAATTTTTACCTGTAATCTTTCTTTGTTTTCTACCTCAAGTTCTTTTTTTAGCATGGCGGTTCTACCGCTTATTTGATTAATTAAACCATCGACACTCATTCCTCCTGCAGGAATAAGAAGCGGACTATACCATTTAAATTGTTCCGCTGTCCTTAATCGTCTTTGCGCTGGTGTATATGTTTTTGTCCCTTTAGGAATAATTCCTAGTGAAACGGCATTTATTTCAGAATAATTTTTAATATAAACCTCGTCTAACATTCTTACCTGTTGTTTTAATCGCATAAAAAATAAATTCTCGGTAAAATCAGATTGTTTTAATAGAAATTGCATTCCTTTTACCTGCATTCCAGAAAACATTAATGTATCTGTTGCTTTGGCTAAAATCGAGAAAAAACCACCTTTTTCTGTCATGGTCATTTTCTTATTAGTTAAGTTGATAACATGAATTCCGTCAAGACTTGAAGCATCGGAAATTACTTTTCCTCTCAATAATACCTGAGAAAAACTACTTTGAAAAAGTAGAAATAAAATAAGTATAAGTAAACTATTTTTTTTCATTCCGTAATAAATCATTGTATTTTAAAGACAATTCTCTAAGTAAAAACGAGGTTAACTTTGTGTTTTTTTTATTTAAACTAGTTATTAACTTATTATCGTCAATTGCAAAAATTTGAAAACCTTTTATATATTCGGAAGAAATTTTTAGTGTTTTTATATAAAAGTCATCTTCAAATAATCTTGATAACTTATCTAGTAATTGTTCTTTTTTCTCGACTTCAATATTTTTTTTCAATTCCTTCTTTCTTCCATTTATAGCATTTATAAATTGTACTATCCCTATTCCTGAACTTTCGGATATTAGCCTTCTTTCTGCTGGTGTATAGGTTTTTACATCTTTAGAAATAATCCCTAAAGATACTGCATTTATTTGCGGATAATTTTTAATTACGACCTCCTCAAGTTGTGTTGCTTTTGGGTATAATTTTATGTATAATAAATTAGTAGAAAAATCAATAGGCTTCAAATTCAGTACTTTCCGTTCAAGTTTAGGTCCTGAGAAAACTAAAACTTGATTTGGTTTGGCTTCAATTGAAAACAATCCGCTACTATCTGTAATTGTTTTTGCATTGGTAGACAAATTAGTTACGTAAATTTCGTCAAGATTTGAGTCATCGAAAACTACTTTTCCCTTCAACAATGTTTGACAAAAAACACTTTGAGATAAAAGAAAAACAGGAAATGCTAAAAATAATATTCGGATCATTAGTGTTTAATATTTTGTAAAAATAGAAGTCAATCCTCACAATATATTATTAATGCCTTGGTAATATTTTGTTAATAATAATTATTTACCTTTGAAAAACTTAACAAAAAAATAATGAAAAGAGTTATTCTTGCCAGTACTTCTACCCTATACAATGGTGATTATTTAGACTACTTATTAC
The DNA here is from genome assembly GCF_039932285.1 of Flavobacterium sp. GTDB lineage: Bacteria > Bacteroidota > Bacteroidia > Flavobacteriales > Flavobacteriaceae > Flavobacterium. The sequence continues at coordinate 59,802 of NZ_JBDTQE010000007.1, read as the reverse complement.
CTACATTACAAAATCATTTTGAAGGCTGTAAAACCTTGCTTTTTATCCCTTACGCTAGACCTAGCGGAATTTCTCACGATGATTACACCACAAAAGTAAGTACGGCTTTTTCCAAAATAAATATCACTGCAAAAGGTATTCATGAGTATGAAAATCTTACTGAAGCTATTCAAAAAGCTGAAGCTATCTTTACGGGTGGCGGAAATACTTTTTTGTTAGTTTCTCAACTGTATAAAAACAATTTGATGACCGTTTTAAAAAACACTATCGAAGCTGGAACGCCTTATTTAGGAACAAGCGCAGGAAGTAATATAGGAGGAATGACGATGAACACGACTAATGACATGCCGATTGTGTTGCCCGAAAGTTTTCAAACTTTAGGATTAATCCCTTTTAATCTAAATCCGCATTTTTTAGATGCAAACACGCAATCGACACACATGGGAGAAACTCGCGAGACGAGAATAAATGAATTTCATACCATTAGTAATATTCCGGTTTTGGGGCTAAGAGAAGGAAGTTGGTTAGAAATATATGAAGAAAACATTACTCTAAAAGGGGAATTAACCGCTCGATTGTTCAGACAGAACGAAGCTGCTATCGAGCTAGAAACAGATACGAATTTTAATTTTTTGACATAAAAAAACCCCAAATTTTCATTTGAGGTTTTTTGAAGAGCGAAAGACGAGGCTCGAACTCGCGACAACCAGCTTGGAAGGCTGGAGCTCTACCAACTGAGCTACTTTCGCATTACAACGGTGCAAATATAACTAATATTTTTTGTTAGTTGCAAATTTTTTTTCAAAAAAAGCATGGCTTTATTTTTATTAAAAAAATTAACACCCATAATCTATTTATTATTAAAGTTTTAACCATTATATAAAAAATGAATATGATTAAAGAAATTACTACTCAAGAGACATTTTTGGTACGAAATTTGGTATTAAGATCTGGAAAACCAGTTGAAACTTGTTTTTTTGATGGTGATAATTTGGAACAAACAAAACACTTTGGCTATTTTGATAATGGAAATATTATTGGAGTTGTATCAGTTTATAAAAATAAAAATAGTATTTTTAAATTCCCAAATCAATATCAAATTCGTGGAATGGCAATCTTGGAAGAATTTCAAGGAAGTGGTTGCGGCAAACTATTGGTTAAACATTGTGAAGGTTACTTGACAAGTAACTATGCAAATTTAATCTGGTTTAATGCCCGAGAAACTGCCGTCACATTTTACGAAAAACTAGGTTACACCAAAAATGGATTTCCTTTTCCGATTGCTGATGTTGGAATTCATTTTTTAATGTTTAAAAATTTATAACAATACTAAATGAAGCCACTTTACTTACTTATTCCGCTTATAATTTTTATTTGTTGCAAGAAGAATACGCTCGACAAACCTGCGGATAATTCTTCTTTTATTAATTTTACTTTCTTTAATTTTTCTGTAAAGATAGATTCCACAATAATAAGTGGTTATAAAAATGAGAATTTAACCGCTTTTTATAAAAATTATGACTACGAAACTGTTTGGACTTCTCAGGACAATAGAACTGTTATTTTAGACGAATTTAAGAATGCAACATCGGAAGGATTGCTTCCTAATGATTATAATTATGATATACTAAACATCTTAAACAACAATTATGATCTTTTAGACGACACAAAATTGGTTGAATTTGATTTGTTACTCACACAAAGCATTCAAAAATATCTTTCCCATATATATAAAGGAAAAATAGATCCTAAGATAATATACCATGATTGGGATTTGAAAGAAAAAACTATCGATATAAATACCGTGCTTTTTGAAGCTATTGAAAATAAATCTTTTACATCAAAATTTGAAGAGCTAAAACCCAAACATATCATTTACAAAAACTTAAAAGAAGCTTTGCGATTATTAAATACTTTTCCTAAAGATTCAGTTCCATTTATAGTATTGAAACCAAAAGATAAAATTATTTTTAATAAAACACACAAACTTATAAAAACCATAAAGCAACGATTAATCTATTGGCATGATATGAAACAAGCTGATACATTGACAAATATTTATGACAAAGAAACACAAAACGCCGTAATGGCATTTCAATCACGACATGGGTTAAACCCTGATGGATTGATAGGAAAAGGAACTATTTTAGCGTTAAACTTTACTAAAGACCAACGAATCGAACAAATTATTGCAAATTTAGAACGTTGGCGATGGTATGCGAGCGATTTTGGTAAAAACTATCTTTTAATAAATATTCCAGATTACACTTTACTTGCTATTAAGGACAATGACACCATGCAAAAACAAAGAGTGGTTGTAGGAAAAGACACGAGACAAACACCCATTTTAGAATCGAAAGTCACTAACATCAATTTAAACCCAAACTGGACCGTTCCGCCAACTATTCTCAAAGAAGATATTTATCCAGATGCTATAAAAGACAAAGGAGTTTTTAAGAGAAAAGGACTCACAATTATAGACAACAAAAACAATGAAGTTAATCCATGGGATTGGAAAATGGAAGATGCCAAGAAATACAAATACGTTCAAAATCCTGGGAGAAACAGTTCATTAGGACTCATGAAAATAAATTTTCCAAACAAATTTTCTGTTTACCTACACGACACTAATCATCGGAATTTTTTTACTTTTACTTACAGATCTTTAAGCTCAGGCTGTGTAAGACTAGAAAAACCACTAGAAATGGCTGCTTATCTGATAAATAATCCGGAAAAATGGGATTTAAAAACCATACAAGACACTACCGATATTAATTATTATAACAAACTTCAAAAACTAAAAGAAAAGAGAATTGCAATAAAAAACGCAAAACTCTTAGCAAAAAACCCCCTATTAGTTATTCCTGAAAAAGTATATCCAAAACCAGAGCTAAAAACAATAGTAGTAAAAATTTCTGATGATATTCTTATTCACCAACTATACTGGACCGCATGGTCAGAAAGAGGATCATTAGAGTTTAGAGAAGATATTTATTCTCTAGATTCTGATTTGTATAGTAAACTAAGAAATTAATTTAGATGTGATTTCGTAACTTCTGCTTGGATGATAAATAAATATACAAGATTTATCTTTGATAGTTTTAATAATTTGAGTTTTTAAAGCTTCCGGAATTGCTGGACAGCCCTGACTTCTTCCTAAATAACCTTGCGATTTTAGTATTGACGGATTAGCATAACTAGCACCATGAATAACAACAGCTCTAGAACGAGCATTACTGTTTATTCCTTTTTCTTGTCCGTCAAGTTTCAATGACAATCCGTGTTTTCCGTTGTAAGTTTCTCCAGTTGTATAAAAGCCTAAACTACTCTTGTTAGAACTAGCAGAATTTGAAAAACTATTAGCATACTCTCCGCCAGAATTCATGCCATGAGATACTACTGTATTATATAATATTGTATTATTAGACAAATCAATAACCCAAAGTCTTTTCTTTGTAGATGACAAACTAAAATCAATCACTGTCAAAATATCTTTTTGAACAAGTCCTTTTTCTTTTAACGCATAAAAACCTTCCATTGCTTTTTTGAAGCAAGTAATTTGTGGCAATGCAAAGTGATTAGAATCTAGAGAATGATAAATAATTTCAATCCTAGCCGAAATGTTATTTGCTGTTGCACTAGCAAGTAATTTTGGATCCGTGTTTGTAGTACTTTTTGGGGCAAAAGACATGAAAAACACTAAAAGAAGGGGCAAAATTCTATAAGTCATTGATAATGTATTAATTGTGTTGTTGTTTGTACATGGCAAATATGTAATAAAAAATATTAGCAACCAAATTTTTTTGTTCTTAATCGGTAAAATTTAACATTTCGTCGATTTTTTGTATTTAGTATTTTAGTTAAACAAATCATAAATAACAAGCGCTCACTAAGAATATTTATAAATTTGTCGGCATCATCAAAAAATCAAAAATTATGGCTTACAGACTAATCATCATATTAGCATTATTGTTTAATAAAAATCTCTACTCACAAAACAATTCTATTTCCGACACAGAAAAACAGTCCAATTCTTTAACTTCAGAAAAAAAGAAACTTAATACAATACCATCAGACGAAAAAGTTTTGATAGATGGAGAGCTAGATGAATCTATCTGGCAAAAGGCCGAAATTGCAACTAACTTTGTTATGTTTGAACCAGATAATGGGAAGCCAATTGCTCAAAATAAAAAAAGTGATGTCAAAATAGTTTACGATAACGAGGCTATATATATAGGTGCAATGTTATACGACAACGAACCAAACAAAATCATGAAAGAAATCACACAGCGTGATAATGACGGCTCATCTGATTTTTTTGGCGTAAGCATAAACGGCTATAACGATGGTCAGCAGGAATTTCGTTTTTATGTAACAGCAGCAGGCGTACAATTAGATTGTAATTCTAACTCACAAACTGGCGAAGATTTTTCTTGGGATGCTATTTGGGAAAGCAAAACTAAAATAACTGACAAAGGATGGATTGTTGAGATGAGAATTCCTTATTCGGCACTTCGTTTTTCAAAAGAAAGTGTCCAAACTTGGGGAATTAATTTTCTAAGACAAATTCGTCGTGACAGACAATTATATACCTGGACACATATTGATAACAAAAAAGGATCCTTCGAACAACAAGCAGGAGAATTACATGGTATAGAAAACATAAAAACACCAACTAGGTTATTCTTTTTCCCATACGCATCTATTTACGTTAGTAATGACAAAAAAAATGGGACAAAAACAGAACTAAAAGGTGGTTTAGATATAAAATACGGAATAAACGATGCCTTTACACTCGATGCAATCCTAGTACCAGACTTTGGTCAAACAGCTTTAGACAATCAAATTTTAAATCTTGGTCCGTTTGAACAACAGTTTAACGAAAATAGACCTTTCTTTACAGAAGGTACAGATTTGTTTAGTAAAGGAGATTTATTTTATTCGAGAAGAATTGGTGGAAGACCATCATTAAGGCGAGGTGGGTTAAACCAAGAAAAAGAAACTAATGAAATTATAGAAGAATACCCCTCAAAAGTAAACTTACTAAATGCGCTAAAAATTTCTGGGCGTACAAAAGGAGGACTAGGTATTGGTTTTTTAAATGCAATTACTCAAAAAACTGAGGCGACACTTTTAGACACGATTTCTCAAACTAAACGAAAAGTCATCATCGAACCCATAACTAATTTTAGTATTCTAACATTAGACCAACGCTTTAATAAAAACTCATCAGTTTCATTAGTAAATACGAATGTAACTCGAGATGGGGAATTTAGAGATGCGAATGTAACTGCTTTAGTATGGGATTTAAATACTACAAAAAATACATTTAATCTTTCAGGAGATTTCAAGTATAGTAATGTAAACGAATACAAAAATTTAGACGACAGAAAAGGCTATAATACCTCCTTAAATTTCGCAGAGACTAGCGGAAAAATACGCTTTAATGTTGGCGCTAAATATGTATCTAAAGAATATGACAACAATGATTTAGGAATAAATTTCATAACAAATTACAGTAGCGTATCGGGAAATATTAACTACCGAATGCTAAAACCATCAGAAAATTTAAACGCATTTAGGCTAAACTGGAATGTATATACTGAGTACGAAAATATAACTGGTAAATTACAAGGATTAAACTTAAATACAAACTACCATTTTACTACAAAAAAGAACAATGGATTTGGAGTTGGATTCAATTCAAAACCCATAAATACCTATGATTTTTACTCACCAGGAGCAGAAGGACGATTTGTTACAATTCCTAAAAATTATGGCGCTTGGGTTTATTATTCATCAAATTACAATAAAAAATTTGCAGTAGATATAGAACCCTATTTTACAGAATATTTTGAAGGAGATCGCATAGAATACGGGATAAGTTTTGGCCCAAGATATCGTCTAAACAATAAAATATCTTTTATACTAAACTATAATTTTGGCAAACAAAACAGCGACAGAGGATTGGTAGATTATCAAGGAGACAATATTATTTATGCCCAAAGAGACGTAAATTCATCTACACTAGCATTGTCTACTAAATATGCTTTAAATAACAAAATGACCATCAATATCAACTCTAGATACTACTGGTCTTATGTACAAAACGACAAATTTCTTTCGCTACAAACAAATGGAACCCTAATTGACAGTGATTACACTAATTCTCTAAATCAGGATTTCAACACTTGGAATATAGACTGCTCTTACTCGTGGTGGATATCCCCAGGAAGCCAACTTAACATGTTATATCGCAACACATCTTTAAATAGTCTTTCAGAAATTCAGAATATAGATAAAAACGTATCTCACAATTTCAACTCCTTATTTGGAGACAAACTGCAACATACTTTTTCAATTAGTTTACGATACTTTTTAGATTACAATAGAGCAAAAAGCTGGATATAATTCGTTAAATTTGTAGCTATTCCTGCTGTACACTATATCTTTTCCTTGCTAAAGAAGCAAGAAAAAGGATGTCATTACCATCAGGGCTAAAAAATTGAAATCAATATCAAACTGTATAAGCTTTATTAATTCTTAGCGAACTTTGTAGTTAAATCTCAAAAAATGAACAAAAAAGTAATCCTAATGATTCTCGATGGCTGGGGAAAATCTCCAGACCCAAAAGTATCCGCAATAGACAATGCCAATATTCCGTTTATAAATTCGCTTTACAAGAATTATCCCAGTGCACAACTGCGAACCTACGGACTAAACGTAGGACTTCCCGAAGGGCAAATGGGAAATTCCGAAGTGGGGCACATGAATCTTGGTGCAGGACGAATTGTATATCAAGATTTAGCAAAAATAAATTTAGCTGTTGCTAATCATACCCTAAGTAAAGAACAAGTCTTAATCGATGCTTTTCAGCATGCAAAAGAAAATAACAAACCAGTACATTTTTTAGGACTACTTTCAGATGGTGGCGTACATTCTCATACTTCTCATTTACGAGGATTATTAGATGCCGCACAAGATTTTGGATTAGAAAAAATATTTATTCATGCCTTTACCGATGGTCGAGACGTAGATCCAAAATCTGGAGCGAAATATCTAGAAGAAATTGGAAATTACATATACAATACTCCTGCAAAATTAGCATCAGTTATAGGTCGTTATTATGCAATGGATCGTGACAACCGTTGGGAAAGAATAAAATTAGCCTATGAATTATTGGTTAATGGAAAAGGAAATCATTCTAAAGATGCTGTTTTATCAATATTAGACAGTTATCACAAAAACATTACAGATGAATTTGTTGCTCCAATAATCATGGTCGATAACAATGATAATCCTATTGCAACAATACAAGATGACGATGTTGTTATTTTCTTTAATTTCCGAACAGATAGAGGAAGAGAACTTACCGAAGCCTTATCACAACAAGATTTTCACGAACAAAACATGCACAAACTCAATTTGTACTATGTTACGCTCACAAACTATGACGAAACTTATAAAAATGTAAACATTGTTTACAACAAAGACAATATAACCGAGACACTAGGAGAAGTTCTAGAAAAAGCGGGTAAAAAACAAATCCGAATTGCTGAAACCGAAAAATACCCGCACGTAACTTTTTTCTTTTCTGGCGGACGAGAACAACCTTTTGTTGGAGAAAGTCGCATCTTAAAAAATTCTCCAAAAGTAGCCACATACGATTTGCAACCAGAAATGAGCGCTTTCGAACTTGCTGATGCTTTAATACCAGAATTAGAAAAAAAGGAAGTAGATTTTGTATGTCTTAATTTTGCAAATGGCGATATGGTAGGTCACACAGGAATTATGGCTGCAGCTATAAAAGCATGCGAAGCTGTTGACAAATGTGTCGAAAAAGTAATTACATCAGCATTAGCAAACAATTACACTACCATCGTAATTGCCGATCACGGAAATTGTGAAACCATGATAAACCCTGATGGCACACCAAACACAGCACACACAACAAATCCTGTTCCTATTATTTTAGTTGATAAAGATTTAAAAACAATTCATGATGGTGTTCTTGGAGATATTGCTCCCACTATTTTAGATCTAATGGGAATCGAAAAACCAGAGGTTATGACACGAAAATCTTTATTATAATTTACAAAAAATGATGAAACTGAAAAGTTTCATCATTTTTTTATTTAGTGACATATTGTATGTTAAAATTTACCGTTAATCATTTCAAAGTAGGCTTTTTCAATCCATTCCTGATGATTCGGATGTGCAATTTTAACCATTTGAGAAACGCGTTGAATTAATGTTTTTCCATATAAATCTGCAATTCCGTTTTCGGTAATTACATAATGAACATGAGATCGAGTAGTTACTACACCAGCTCCTTGTTTTAAATACGGAACAATTCTACTATCACCCTTTTTAGTAATTGAGGGCAATGCAATAATTGCTTTTCCTCCATCACTTAAAGATGCTCCCCGAATAAAATCCATTTGTCCGCCCACACCAGAATACATTCTCGCACCAATAGAATCGGCACAAACCTGACCTGTAACATCAACTTCAATAGCCGAATTAATCGCTACCATTTTTGGATTTTTCCTAATTTTTGAAGTGTCATTTACATAAGATGACTCTCTCATTTCAACAAAAGGATTGTCATTTACAAAATCATATAATCGTTGAGAACCAATAAGAAATGTAGCCAAAGTCCTTCCTCGACAAATCCCTTTATAATTGCAATTAATCACATCTTTTTCGATTAAATCTATAACGCCATCAGAAAACATTTCAGTATGCAATCCAAGATTTTTATGATTCGTTAATTTAGTTAAAGCCGCATTTGGAATAGATCCAATTCCCATTTGCAAAGTACTTTTGTCTTCAATAAGTGAGGCAATATAGGTTCCTATTTTATCCTCAATAGGAGAAATAGCATCCATTTCATGTCCATATATTGGCGTGTCAACTTCAACTAAATAATCTATTTCAGATACATGAAGAATTCCATCACCAAAAGTTCTTGGCATTTTTGAATTAACCTGAGCAACCACAGTTTTTGCATTTTCAATAGCTGCTAATGTTGCTTCTACAGAGACCCCAAGAGAACAATATCCATGAATATCCGGAGGCGAAACATGAATAAAAACAACATCTAACGGAACTACTTTTTTTCTAAACAGATAAGGCAGTTCGCTCAAAAAAACTGGCGTATATGATCCGTTACCCGCAGCTAAGGTGTGTCTAACATTTTTTCCAATAAAAAAAGAATTAACATGAAAACTTTCTGACAATTCAGGATTTGCATAAGCGGCTTCCCCTTCTGTATGCAAATGACAGATTTCAACATTTCTTAGTTCAGAAGCTCTTTCGGTCAGTGCTTTGGTTAGTATAGTTGGTGTTGCTGCTGCAGCCTGAACATAGATTCTATCATTAGATTTTATAATTTTTACAGCCTCTATAGCTGAAACATATTTATTCATAATAATTACATTTTGGTATAAACTTAGGATTATAAAGTTACTCTAAATATGACAAAACTCATCTGATAAAACAAAAACATATAAATAAAAGTTAAAATCTCATTATTAACAGTATTACTATTATATTTGCATAAATATATATCAATTATGAATAGTATACTTTCAAATATAAAAATTCAAATAAACGAAAAACTGTATCAAAAAGATCCTGAAACATCAATTTTAGGAAAAAAAATAATTGAACACAGCATTATCCTTATCGATGAAATCGGTTTTGATGATTTTACTTTTAAAAAACTAGGCGAAAAAATAGGTTCTAATGAAAGTTCCATTTACCGATATTTTGAAAACAAACACATGCTTTTATTGTATCTATCATCTTGGTATTGGAGTTGGATAGAATACCGAATGGTCTTATCTACAAACAACATAGAAAACGCATTTGAAAAATTAAAAATTGCTATTACGATTGTTACAGAAAAGATTATCGATGATCGTACTACAGAGCATATAAACGAATCGATATTAAATAAAATAATAATTTGTGAATTTACTAAAACGTTACTAACCAAAGAAATCGACGAAGAGAACAAAGAAGGTTTTTTCCTAGTATACAAACGAGTCATCAATAGAATTGTAAGTATAATTGATCAAGTAGATTCTAACTATCCCTTTGCAAAATCTTTAGCATCTACAATAGTTGAAGGTTCATTACATCAACATTTCTTGAGAGATCATCTTAAAACAATAACTAATTGTAATCAGGAGATTACGCCCACTGACTTTTATTTAAATCTTATATCATCAATGTTTAAAAAGTAAAAATATGTCTCCACTAAAAAGATTTTACAACCTTTTGTCATTAGACAAAAAAGATATTTACCAGGTATTCTTTTATGCCATTTTTGCAGGATTAATAAGTCTATCCTTACCGTTGGGAATCCAAGCCATAATTAACTTTTTACAATCTGGAAGAGTTAGTGTGTCATGGATTATTCTAATTATTCTTGTTGTAATTGGTGTTGCATTAGTGGGCATACTATCGTTAATGCAACTTCGAATTACCGAAAATTTACAGCAAAAACTTTTTGTTCGTTCCTCATTTGAGTTTGCGTATCGGTTACCAAAAATCAATTTTGAAGAAATGTATAATGTTTATCCACCGGAATTAGCTAATCGTTTTTTTGATACATTAACCATACAAAAAGGAACTTCTAAATTATTAGTTGACTTTTCCGCGGCATTATTACAAATATTTTTTGGCATCATACTCTTGTCTATATACCATCCTTTTTTTATAGTTTTTGGTTTATTATTAATGATTCTTTTATATATAATTTTTAAATTTTCATACAACTCTGGATTAGAAACAAGCTTGAAAGAATCAAAATTTAAGTATAAAGTAGCGGGTTGGCTTCAAGAAATAGCAAGAAATAATACTAGTTTCAAAAACAACTTAGCTTTTAATTTTTCACTTCAAAAAAATGATAATTTAGTGAGTGATTATCTAACATATAGAGAAAAACATTTTAATATTATAAAAAGACAATTTAGTCAATTAATTATTTTTAAAGTTGTCATCACATTAAGTTTATTACTAATTGGAGGATATTTAGTTTTAAACCAACAAATGAACATTGGACAATTCGTTGCTGCAGAAATTATTATTTTACTTGTTATTAATTCGGTTGAGAAAATAATAGTTGGTTTAGAAACTTTTTATGATGTGCTAACTGCTGTCGAAAAAATTGGACAAGTTACTGACATGAACATTGAGGATAGTGATGATGTAGAAGAAAACGCATCTAATTATTCGAATATTTCTATAGAAACCGAAAAACTTTGTTTTAGATTCCCAGACTCACTAAATGATATTTTAAGTTCTATAAACTTAAAAGTAGAACAAGGAGAAAAAATAGTATTAATTGGTGAAAACGGATCTGGAAAATCAACACTAATGAGAATACTATCGAGCACAATTAATCAAACTTCTGGTTCTTTTATTGTTAATGACAATACATTCAGAAAAATAAACCTAAACCAATATCGAAGTCAAATAGGAAAAATTACTCATGGAGAAACTCCATTTGAAGGAACAATCTTAGAAAATATAACTTACAATGATAACACTTTTACAAATGAAAATTTAAAATGGGCTTTAGATGCTGTAAAATTGACTTCATATATTAAAACTTTACCAAAAGGATTGGATACTAAAATACATCCCGAAGGAAAACAACTCTCTTCATCAAATGCCCAAAAAATAATATTAGCAAGAAATATCATTAAAAAACCTCGGATTTTAATTTTTGAAGATGCCACAGATTTAATGGATGAGCCTATAGCAAATGAAATAATTGATTTCCTTTTATCTGATAAAAACGATTGGACTGTAATAGTTTCTTCTAAAAATAGTTATTGGTTAAATAATGCAACAAGAATAATTACTATGAAAAATGGTGAAATTTTTAATGATTCAAAAAAATAATAGATATGCTAAATCTTTCCAACAATATCAAATCTAAAATTGATCAAAAATCGATTCAAAAATTTAGAACCATACAAAACTTAAGAGATAGACCTCATTATAAAATTTTAAATAAAATTATACTTTTTGTATCGGTTTTAGGGGTTATCATTTTATTTCTTCCATGGACACAAAACATTTCTGGTAGCGGTTTTGTAACAACCTTAAAGCCAAATCAAAGACCTCAAACTATACAGTCTGCAATTGCTGGAAGAATTGAAAAATGGTATATAAAAGAAGGCGATTTTGTAAAAAAAGGAGATACAATCTTATTTATTTCTGAGATAAAAGAAGATTATTTTGATCCTAATCTAGTAGAGAATACTAAAAATCAAGTCGAAGCGAAAAAAATGTCGTTAGAATCTTATGATGGAAAAGTATCTTCATTAGCATCTCAAATTAATGCTATTGAAAACGAAAAATCACTAAAACTAGAGCAAGCAAAAAATAAAATCAAACAATCCCTACTAAAAATAAAAAGCGACAGTATGGATCTAGAAGCTGTAAAAACACAATTAAAAATTGCAAATACACAATTTATCAGATCTTCACAATTAAATAAAGAAGGTTTAAAACCTCTTACCGATGTCGAGGAAAAAAGATTAAAACAACAAGAAGTAGAAGCAAAAATTATTACACAAGAGAATAAATTTTTAACAAGTAAAAACGAATATATTAATACTAAAGTCGAAATCAATCGAATTTTAGCCGAATATTCCGAAAAGTCAGCAAAAGCTAGAAGTGATAAATTTACAGCTCTAAGTAATCAATACGATACCGAAGCGCAAGTAAATAAATTACAAAATCAATATGTAAATTACAGCATTAGAAATGGCATGTATTACATCAAAGCACCTCAAAGTGGTTATATAAATAGATCACTACAATCAGGTATTGGAGAAACTATAAAAGAAGGAACTTCAATAGTTAGTATCATGCCTGCCAATTACGAAATCGCTGTAGAAACCTATGTTTCTCCAATCGATTTACCTTTAATTTCTAAAGGCGAAAAAATAAGAGTTTGGTTTGATGGCTGGCCAACTATTGTTTTCTCTGGATGGCCTGATATGTCATATGGCACTTTTGGTGGTGAAATAATTGCTATAGAAAATTTTATTAGTGAAAACGGGAAATACCGCGTCCTTATTGCTCCAGATGATAATGAGGCAAAATGGCCAAAACAATTAAGTATTGGATCAGGTGCTCAAACCATGGCACTATTAAACAATGTCCCAGTCTGGTTTGAAATCTGGAGAACATTAAACGGATTTCCTCCCAATTACTACAAGCAAAGCATTAAAAAAGATAACAAAGAAAAAAATAAAAAATGAGAACCTACTCCCTTTTATTCTTACTATTTACCTTTGGAATTACATTTGCACAAGACAAAAATTTAAATGAATTATCATACAATGAGTTTTTAGGTTATGTGAAAAAATTTCATCCTTTGGTCAAGAAAGCAAATCTAGAATTAAACATGGCTCAAGCAAATTTGATGATGGCCAGAGGTGCGTTTGACCCAAAATTTGAAGTAGATCTTTCAGAAAAACAATTTAAAAACAAAGACTACTACTCTAAATTAAATGGAAGTTTTAAAATCCCCACTTGGTATGGAATAGAAATTAAAGCGGGTTTAGACAGCAATGACGGTTTGTATTTAAATCCTGAAAACTCAACATCAAATCAAGCATTAACTGCCATTGGAATTTCAGTTCCATTAGGACAAGGTCTTTTTATTAACCAACGAATGGCCGATTTGAAGAAAGCTAAAATTCAATACAATTTGAGTCAATCTGAAATAAAATTACAAGCCATAACCGTTTTATACGATGCTTCGTTGACTTATTTTAGTTGGAAAAAAAACTTTACAGAAGTTAAATTATATGAAAAATATAACAAACAGGCTAATTTAAGGTACATAGCTCTAAAAAAATTAATTGAACTGGGCGATAAACCAGCCATTGACAGTATTGAAGCTAGTATTATTGTAAAAAACAGAACTCTAAATCTTTTGGATTCACAATTAAAACTTGCAAAAGCAAAACTAGAACTTTCTACATTTCTTTGGCTAGAAAACAATACTCCAGTCGAGATAAAAGAAGATTTAACTCCAGAAGAAATACTCGATACAACAATAGAAGAAACCTTAAACACAAATCAACCTATAGCTTCTGAAAAAACATTAGACAATCACCCAAAAATAAATGCGCTACAAAATAAAATTGAAATATTAACTATTGATAAAAAACTCAAAGCAAACATGCTTCTTCCAAAAATAGATATTAGTTACAGTTATTTATCTGAACCTAAATATTTCGATAGTTATCAATTTAACAATTATAAAGTTGGCGTAAATTTTTATTATCCTTTGTTTCTTCGTAAAGAACGTGGTAGTTTAAAACTAGCTCAATTGAAACTACAAGATGCTCAATATTCGTTAAATTTAGAAAAAGTACAATTGGAAAATAAAATAACTGGCTATAAAACAGAAATTCAATCTATAAAAAGTCAAAAAAAAATCATTCATAGTTTAGTAAAAGATCATATTCAGATGCTCAATTCAGAAGAGAGATTATTTTCATTCGGGGAAAGTTCTGTTTTCTTAATAAACACAAGAGAAAACAACTTAGTTAGCGCACAATTATCCGAAATAACACTCGAAAACAGGTACTTCGTTTCCCATGCCGAACTATTCAAAATCATAGCAAATCCTAATTAAAAAAGATATAAAAAAATCGTTACTTTTGCAATCTTAAAATTCATAAAATGATTATCCAAAAGAGTCGTGAAGAAATAGAGTTAATGCGCGAAAGTGCACTAATCGTATCTAAAACATTAGGAATGATTGCTTCTGAAATAAAAGAAGGTATAACTACTTTACATTTAGACAAACTAGCAGAAGAATTTATTAGAGATCATGGAGCCGTTCCAAGTTTCTTGGGATTATATGGTTTTCCAAACTCACTTTGTATGAGTCCAAATTCGCAAGTGGTACACGGAATTCCAAACAATATCCCTTTGCAAAGTGGTGATGTGATTTCGGTCGATTGTGGTGCTTTCAAAAATGGTTATCATGGCGATCACGCTTATTCTTTCGAGATTGGTGAAGTCGCTCCAGAAACCAAAAAATTATTACAAGTTACTAAAGAATCCTTATACATAGGAATAAGAGAATTCAAAGCTGGAAACAGAGTGGAAGATGTTGGAAATGCCATTCAAAAATATACCGAATCTCATGGTTATGGAGTCGTTCGTGAACTAGTAGGTCATGGTTTGGGTCAAAAAATGCATGAAGATCCAGAAATGCCAAATTACGGAAAACGAGGTCGTGGAAAATTATTTATAGAAGGCATGGTCGTTGCTATCGAGCCTATGATAAATCTAGGAACTAAAAATATCAAACAACACAAAGACGGCTGGACAATAACTACTGCCGACGGAAAACCTTCTGCTCACTTCGAACATGATGTTGCGCTTATTGATGGGAAACCAGAATTGCTTTCAACTTTCGCATACGTTTACAAAGCTTTAGGAATTGTAAGTAATGAGGAAAATGAATTTAGAAAAGTGCCGTTGGTAATTTAAAGAGAATTATTTCAAAATAAAATTTCACAAAGATGCACGAAGAAGACACAAAGATTTCAAATATGCAAGGAGATTTTGAAAAAATATCTCCCGAAATTCAAGCATTATCATATAAAATAATTGGTCTTTCAATAGAAGTTCACAGACAACTTGGCCCTGGATTATTGGAGTCTGCTTACCAAGAATGTTTGTTTTATGAAATTATAAAAGCAGGGTTGAAAGTCGAAAAAGAAAAAGCATTACCTATAGTTTATAAAGAAATTGAAATAAATCAAGGTTACAGAATAGATCTATTAATTGAAGATAAATTGGTTATAGAATTAAAAACAGTTGATAATTACACTTCTGTTCACTTTGCGCAGATTTTAACTTATTTAAAATCAGGAAAATATCCACTTGGCCTCCTAATGAATTACAATAGTATAATTTTAAAAAATAGCATAAAAAGATTTATCAACACTTCATTAATTAAGGAATAAAAAAACTTAGCGAACCTCTGTGTTTTCTTTGTGAATCTTCGTGAAAACCTATGAAAAAACTATTCAAACTAATCCTCAATACAATCCCACGACCTATCTTAATCAGATTGAGTTACGTGGCTCGTCCTGTTTTAGCATTACTTCTAAAAGGAAGCAAATTTACCGATCCAATAGATGGAAAAAGCTTCAGAATGTTCTTGCCTTACGGTTACGGATCACAAAGAAATAACGTATTATCACCAAGTACGCTTTCATTAGAAAGACATCGCTTATTATGGTTATATCTCAAAAATGAAACTGATTTTTTCACCTCAAAAGAAAAGAAAAAAGTACTGCATTTTGCGCCAGAACAAGCATTTTACAAATTATTTCGAAATCAAAAAAATCTAGAATACACCACAACCGATTTGTTTTCGCCTTTGGCAGATGTAAAAGCAGATATTTGCAATTTACCTTTTGATGATAATCAATACGATATCATTTTGTGTAATCATGTTCTAGAACATATTCCTGACGATACGAAAGCAATGCAAGAATTATTTCGAGTGCTTAAACCAGGCGGAATGGCAATTCTTCAAATTCCGCAAGATTTATCTAGAGCAACCACTTTTTCTGACGATACGATTATCGACCAAAAAGAACGTGCCAAAATTTTCGGACAATACGACCACGTTCGCATTTATGGTCGAGATTATTTTGAAAAATTAAGAAGTATTGGTTTTACAGTTATCGAAGAAGATTATACAAACAAAATTGCGCCCGAATTGGTAGAGAAATATTGTTTAGCAAAAGGCGAAATTATTCCTGTTTGTTTCAAAAAATAATAAACTAGCACAATATTCGTTCTAAAAATCATATATTTACTTCTGTTGAAATTAAAATCATGGCAAAAAGAGTGTTTTTCTTTTTTATAACAATATTTTTTGTAGGTTCAGTAGTTGGTCAAACAATTTCTGAAACATTTCCTCCATTTAATATAAAAACGGTTACTTTCACACAAAGCACCAATAATGTTATTCCAGTTTTTAGATTAGGCGAACAATTCCAACTGAGTTTCGATGATTTATTTGGCACCGAAGAAGATTATTATTACACCATCACACAATACAATTACAACTGGACTCCAACCCTATTAACTAAAAACGAATATATAAACGGAACCGATAATCAGAGAATTCAAGATTACGAAAATTCGTTCAACACATTACAAATTTATTCTCATTACAGACTAAATTTCCCTAACAATTACACCCAAATAACAAAAAGCGGAAATTATCTCGTTTCTATCTTTAACAGCAATAGAGAACTTGTATTTACTAAAAAATTTATTCTTTACGAAGATATTGTCGATGTACCAATGCAAATAAAAAGAGCACGAAATGTTGCAGACAATAAATACAAACACAATGTTGAATTCAGTATCAAATCGAATCAAATTCTGTTTCAAAATCCAGTTCAAAACGTCAAAGTTATTTTATTACAAAACGGAAAATGGGACAATGCCATTGTCAACGTAAAACCACAATATACCATTGGCAATGATTTGATTTTTAAATACGATAAAGAAACACAGTTTTTTGCAGGAAATGAATATTTATATTTCGACAACAAAGAAATTCGTGCTGCAACAAACACAATAGCCAGAGTTGATTCTAATAGCGGTTTGTACAATTCTCATTTGTATACAGACAGCGCTAGAAAATACAAACCCTATACTTTTTATCCTGATGTAAACGGAAATTTTAAACTCCGAAATCTAACCGCTCAAAATAACGAGGTGGAAGCCGATTATTCATGGATATATTTCTCTCTTTTTGCGGCTGATGCCAATGCAAGCACAAACATTTATGTAACAGGAATGTTTAACAACAATATCCTTTCTGCCGAAAACAAAATGGATTATAATGCGGAAAAAGGTATTTTTGAAAAAGCAATTCTAATAAAACAAGGATTCACAAATTACAATTATACCGTTTTAGATTCTCAAAATAACATTTCCGACAAAGATGCGATCGACGGGAATTTTTACGAAACCGAAAATCAATATACAGCTATTGTTTATTATCGTCAAAACGGAGATTTATATGACCGAGTTATTGGCAAAGGCAATGCAAATTCTGTTAATATTACCAACTAAAAAATTAACACCTCAATAATACATTTGCTTTTATAAAATTTATAACTTTGTACAAGTAGATAAACAGTTATGGTAATCCAAATCACAAGAGGTATCAAGATTTCGGTCTTAACGACTTTTGAAGGCACTTACTTCAAAAACAACAAAATGCATTTTGCATTCAGCTATAATATTACCATAGAAAATCACAGCAAAGACTCTGTACAACTCACAACCAGACACTGGGAAATATACGATGCTCTAAACTATCTAGAAATTGTAGATGGCGAAGGCGTAATAGGCAAAAAACCCGTGTTAAAACCAGGCGAAACCCATACTTATAGTTCAGGTTGTTTGCTTTGCGCACCATTTGGCACGATGAAAGGACATTTTGAAATGATTAATTTTACCACCACAAAATCATTCAAAGTAATTGTTCCAGCTTTTAGATTAAATGCTCCATTTGCATTGAATTAGAAGGTAATTTGAATCTTATAAGCCATTTAAAAATCCCTATGAAAAAATATTTACTTTTAGTTTTGGCTTTTATATTATTTTCAAGTTGTAATAGCACTAAAATTGAAAATTCCAAAACAAATTTTTCATTAGAAAAATTATGTGATGAGTGGTTATATGTAAATAGCTATGAGGGAATTTTAACAAAAATCGACACATTAAACAAAGAAGTGAAAAAGTATAAATACTATACTCCTTCTTTAACATATAGAAAAGAAGGAACATACACAAATTATCAAGGAGACTATCAAGATAATGGAACATTCATTTTTAATAAAAAGACTGGTATTATAAAGGAATTTTATAATATGGGAAGTACTAAAGTTGAATCTCAATCTCGTTTAACCTATTTAGACAACGGATATCTCTTAATGGTTGTTTTTGAAAATGAAAAAGAATCAACAAGTACATTTTTCTATAAAAAAAGATAAATGACTGTTAACAGTTGTTTCTTAATATTGTATATTTAATTGGAATTGTATTTTTTTTATCACATCTAAAAATTTCTATTATCAGATTTTCCTTTGTACTTTTGTGTAGATTTTTTAATTTAAAAATCTAATCAGTCTAACAATCTAACAATCTAAAAAATGTTAAAAGGATTTTTCAATATACCAAAAGCTGTAAACGAACCCGTAAAATCATACGCGCCTAACTCACCAGAAAAAGCAGCAGTTCAAGCGGCTTACACAAAAATGTGGAACGAAACCATCGACGTGCCTTTATACATTGGGTCGGAAGAAATTCGTACAGGAAATACAAAAAACATGTCGGCACCACACGATCACCAACATATCGTGGGAACGTATCATTTATGTGAAAAATCTCATATAGAAAAAGCCATTGCTAATGCTTTAGAAAGCAGAACGAAATGGGCAAGCATGGCGTGGGAACAACGTGCAGCTATTTTCCTAAAAGCAGCCGAACTAATTGCTGGACCATATAGAGCAAGAATAAATGCGGCAACAATGATTGCACAATCTAAAACGATTCACCAAGCAGAAATTGATGCTTCATGCGAGTTAATAGACTTTTTACGTTTCAACGTAGAGTTTATGACACAAATATACCAAGACCAACCAGCCTCAAATTCAGACATGTGGAACCGTGTTGAATACAGACCTTTAGAAGGTTTTGTTTATGCTGTTACACCATTTAACTTTACAGCAATTGCAGCAAATCTACCTGCAAGTGCCGCTTTAATGGGTAATGTTGTCGTTTGGAAACCAAGTGATAGTCAAGTATTTTCTGCAAAAATTATTATCGATGTTTTCAAAGAAGCTGGTGTTCCTGACGGCGTAATTAATGTTGTTTTTGGCGATCCAGTCATGATTACTGATACGGTTTTGGCTTCGCCAGATTTTGCAGGAATTCATTACACAGGTTCTACTTTTATTTTCAAAGAAATCTGGAAAAAAATTGGAACAAACATTCACAACTACAAAACTTACCCAAGAATTGTAGGAGAAACAGGAGGAAAAGATTTTATTGTAGCGCATCCATCGGCTAACGTAAAACAAGTTGTTACGGCAATTACTCGTGGTGCTTTCGAATTTCAAGGGCAAAAATGTTCAGCAGCTTCAAGAGCTTATATTCCACAATCTATGTGGAACGCAGTAAAAGAGCAATTAATTACTGATGTGAATTCGATGAAAATGGGTTCGCCAGAAGATTTTGGTAACTTTGTTACAGCCGTTATTCACGAAGGTTCTTTTGATAAATTAGCTGGTTTTATAGACCAAGCTAAAAAAGATGCTGACGCAGAAATTATTGTAGGCGGAAATTATGACAAATCTAAAGGTTACTTTATAGAACCAACCGTAATTGTTACTACAAACCCTAAATATGCCACTATGGAAACCGAGCTTTTTGGTCCAGTAATGACTATTTATATATATGAAGATAAAAACTGGTCAGAAACTCTAAAATTAGTCGATTCAACTTCAGAATATGCTTTAACTGGTGCGATTTTAAGTCAAGATCGTTATGCAATTGAAGAAGCTACAATAGCTTTACAAAATGCTGCAGGTAATTTCTATATCAATGACAAACCAACTGGAGCTGTAGTAGGAATGCAGCCATTTGGTGGCGCTCGTGCTTCAGGAACAAATGACAAAGCAGGTTCTGCACAAAACTTATTGCGTTGGGTTTCTCCTAGAACTATCAAAGAAACTTTTGTCACACCAGAACATTATAGCTATCCATTTTTGGGATAATTTCATACAAAAAAATATTATTTGCAAAAGCCTGACTGTGTCAGGCTTTTTTATTTTACATAAACTAAATATGTGCATAAAAACTTGTTAATTATTAAATATTTTATATATTGTGTAAAAAATTTATTATGCATGCATAATATTTTAACTGAAAAACAACCAAAAACCAAAAAAACCATTTGACATTATGAAAATAAAATACTTACTACTTTTTCTGCTTTTAGCAGGGATTTTACAAGCTCAAGAAAAGAAGAAAGTTGATTTTTCAAAATTAGACCGAAGCGGAATGAAAACCTCCTTGCTTCTTACTGATGTAAAGCCATTTTCTGTATTGGCACAAGAAAATGATACTTACGGAATGTATAGTTTTCATCAATCCTACAAAGAATTAGAATTATCGGATACTAAGAAAAGATTCCGAAACAGTGATTTAATCAAATCTGAAATGAGATTAGAAACAACTTCGGAAGTTGTTAAAATAGGTTTAATCCATACCGATTTCGAGATTATAAGCAAAAAAACTTACGACGAAGGATTAATAAAAATCACTAATAATGTAGTAACCCGTAATTCTAACGCTTATATTTTCGATAAATACTCAAACACTATAATTGCACCGCTTACACTACGAAAAAAAGGCGTTGAAACTACTTTTCAATTAGATAGTAAAATGTTTGTAAATACCACTTCAAACAAAATTACTTCGATAAAAGCAGATTTCGGTGACGGAAGAGGATTGGTTAATGTGTCTTTCGACAAAAACATTTCTGTCGTTTACCCAAGTGAAGGTCAAAAAGAAATAGTTTTTAATATCTTATTTGCAAATGGGGATTTGAAAGTTAGAAAATCTTCATTAACCGTTACTTATTCGAATGAAGATACTTTAAGATTATTTAGACGAGCACCAACATTAATCACCGCAACAAGAAATCCAGATTTAGCAATTTATGGTGCTACCGATTTCTCACCAGGAAAATGCGAATATGAAGTTTTTTTAAGCCCTGACGGAATTCTTGACAAGCCAATATTTGTAGTTGACGGTTTCGATCCATCAGATTCTAGAAACACAGCAGCAGTTTATAACTTATTAACTTATACTGATGCCGGTGGTATAACTAGAAATTTAGGCGACAAAGTAAGAGCCGAAGAGGGTTTTGATGTTGTTATCGTAAATTTTCCAACTTACACCGATGCTGCTAATAAAGTTATAGATGGTGGTGCCGATTTTATAGAAAGAAACGCATTATCATTAGTAACTGTTATCGAATTAATTAACTCCCAAAAAATTGGTACCGAACAAAATGTCATTATAGGACCAAGTATGGGCGGTTTAGTTTCCAGATATGCTTTACGTTATATGGAACAAAATAGTCTAAACCCTCAAACAAGACTTTGGGTATCTTTTGATTCTCCTCATTATGGTGCTAATGTACCTATTGGCTTACAACATTTATTTAATTATTTCGCTTATGGTTATGGTGATGTTGATGCAGTAAAACCATTAGTAGATGGTATGTTGCGTTCCCCAGCTGCAAGACAAATGCTAGTAGATCATTTTGACGCACACACTACGAGCATCGTTGGAGTAAGTGATCCAAGAGTTCCTACAACAGGATTGCCATTAACCCCAACCGGTGCGCCAGGTTATAGAAATAATTTTCAAAACAGAATAAATACAATGGGTTTCCCACAAACCACTAGAAATGTTTCTATGACTAATGGAAGTGGTGTAAATGCAAAATTTAAAGCAAAAAACGGAACGGATATACTCCCAGGATTTGATCTGATAGGAACCGCAGCAAGTCCTGCTAACATAGATACTGGAACTGTTTTTGGATTAAATACCAGAGCGCAGACTTTTTGTGAGTTTATGCCTAATGCGAATATTCAAGAAACCATCGTTGATGTTAAAATTCAAGCACAAATTTTCTTTTGGGTAACCCAAGACACTTTTATTGCCTCTGCCAAACAAAGTGCAAACACAGCTAGTGTAGATTCGGCATCTGGTGGTTTGTTTGATATGAGTGGTTTAGCGGCTTCGTTAGGCACCGGAAATGCAGTTCTAACTAACTTTCTTGGCGCTATGAAAGCTGATTATTTTAGTTTTATTCCAACTGTTAGTGCTATGGCACTTAATGTAGGTGGCGTAATTACTGCCAATCAGCCCAATTATTATTTTCCAATTAACTTAGGTGTAAAAGACACTCCTTGGGACGGAATAAATACAGTAACATCGAACACAACACCTTTCAAAAATTGGTTCATGCCACCTACAAACGAAGGTCATGTTAAAATCACACAGGAAAATGTAGATTTTATTTGGTGCGAAATTGTAAAACCCGATTTCAATTTTGCTTTAAGTACACCAAGTTCTGTTGTGGCTTGTAACGGAAGTAACGCTTCATTTACATTTAATCACAATAATTTACACGGATGCTTGTCTGCAACTACATTCTCTACAACTGGTGCTCCAGGAGGTTCGACAATTACATTTAATCCAACAACCATTTCTACAAGCGGAACTGTAACAATGAATGTAACTAATATTACACCTGGAACTTATACAATTATGGTTTCGGCAAACAATAATCCCACAAAAACAGTTCCTGTTACCATAACTATTTATCCTAGTAATCCAAACCTAAACGGGCAAACACAATCGAGTGTAAACAGCGGAAGTTTTATTTCTGGAACAAGCGTTACTGTTACCCAAGGTGCTAATTTAGAGTTAAAAATACCTACAAATTTATATAACGGAACTATCGAATGGTTTGACCCAACTGGGGCTTCAAGAGGAACTACAAATCCTATAATCACATCGATTGTAGACAATAGCAATGACGAAGGTATTTGGAATGCAAGAGTTGCTTTTACAAATGATTGTGCAAGAATGGCAATAACTAGCGTACCTTATCAGGTTATTGTAGATAATGTTTTAGGAACAAATAATAATGAATTTAAAGGATTGTCTATTTATCCAAATCCTAGTAACGGGATAATTACAATTTCAAGCAGTAGTAATTTGTCTGATGCAAATGCTCGAATCGTAGATTTAAGAGGGCGAATAATTTTAGATAAAAAACCAATTGTTTTAAATCCGAATAATCTGCAAATAGACATTTCAAATTTATCGCAAGGTTCTTATTTTTTAATTCTTGAAAACGATAAGAATAGAACAGTGAAACAAATCATAAAACAATAAATTTCAATAAAAAAAAGCTCCGAAATACTCGGAGCTTTTTTTTATACTTTATATTTCAATGGTACGTGAACTACTTTTTTAGTTTCGAAAAATTCATCTTCAAAAAAATCTGAAATATTATATTCCGTAGCTTTTGGGAAATCTTTCAATTCTTCAGTTAAATCTCCTCCTTTTAAATAAAGTATCCCGTTTTTTAATTCGTGTTTATTGTTTTTTTTGATTTTATCTTTTATCCAAGAAACAAAATCTGGCATGTTTGTTACGGCTCGACTTACGATAAAATCGAAATCTCCTTTTACATTTTCGGCACGAATTTGTTCCGCTTTCACGTTTTTAAGTTCTAACGCTTCGGCAACAACCTGAACCACTTTTATTTTTTTCAGAATAACATCTATCAAATAAAAACGAGTTTCTGGAAATAAAATGGCTAACGGAATTCCTGGAAATCCTCCACCTGTTCCAACATCAAGAATATAAGTTCCTGCTTCAAATTTTTGAATTTTGGCAATAGCTAAAGAGTGTAAAACGTGTTTGGTGTATAATTCGTCTATATCTTTTCTAGAAATTACATTAATTTTAGCATTCCAATCGTGATATAACGCTTCTAATTTTTGAAATTGTAAAATCTGATTTTCGGTCAAATCGGGGAAATACTTCAAAATTTCTTCCATCTTTATTTTTTTAACAAAAGTAATACTTTACAATCAAAATTTTTATCTCAATTTTAACTATCAAAAAAATAATAATAATTACCTTTGTCAAATATTTAAAATTATATGGATAATAACACCCCAACTTTTGCAAAGCAAGATAACTTAAAGTTTTTTAGAACATTAAATTCTAGAGTTAACAATTACTTTAAAGAAAAAAATATTCAAAAAACAGGAAACTGGAAACTATATCTTAAAACATTTATTTTGTTTTCGGTATTTTTAGCTCCTTATTTTATTATAATCACATTACCGAATATTCATTTTGGATTATTTTTTGTCCTTTCAATCCTTATTGGAATTGGAATGGCTGGAATTGGAATGAATGTTATGCATGATGGAAATCACGGTTCCTATTCGAATAAAAATTGGATAAACAAAATAATGGGAGGAAGTATATACATCCTAGCAGGAAATGTTTACAACTGGCAAGTACAACACAATGTTTTACACCATACATACACTAATATTCCTGGACATGATGAAGATTTAGATGCTGGTCGTGTTATTCGTTTTACTAAAGAGGCTAAATGGGAACGTTTTCATAAATTTCAACATTATTACTCTGTTTTCTTATATGGTTTATTAACTTTCAATTGGTGTCTAACTACCGATTTTAAACAGATGAAAGGATATCTAAAAAGAAAATTGTCTTATGGAGAGCCAAAAAGCGCAAAAATTTTATGGACGACTTTAGTAATTACTAAAATAATTTATTTTTCAGTTTGGATTGTAATCCCAATGATTGTTGGCGTAACATGGTGGAAAGTATTAGTTGGTTTTTTTGTAATGCATTACACCGCTGGATTAATATTAAGTATTGTATTTCAGTTAGCTCATATTATTGATGACACAACAAATCCTAATCCTAATGAAGAAGGTGAAATGGATAACACTTGGGCTATACACCAATTATTTACTACTGTAAATTTTGCGCCAAAAAATGCTATTGTTAACTGGTACACTGGAGGATTAAATCACCAAGTAGAACACCATCTTTTTCCTAATATTAGTCATATTCACTACGGAAAAATTGCAGATATAGTAAAACAAACTGCAAAAGAATGTGATTTACCTTATCATGAATATAAAACGATGACAAGTGCTGTTATTGCTCACTTCAAGCATCTGAAAGACTTAGGACAAAAACCTTTGCTTACAGCATAAAAAATCTAAAACTTAAGACGCGCAATTGCGCGTCTTTCTTTTTTAATCTATATTTGTACATACTAAAAACAAACAACAATTCATGGAAAATCTTCTTTCGGATAGAATAAACAATTTAACAACTTCTCAAACTTTAGCAATGGCAGCATTAGCTAGAGAATTAAAATCTCAAGGAAAAGACATCATTAGCTTAAGTTTAGGCGAACCAGATTTCAACACACCCGATTTTATTAAAGAAGCAGCGAAAAAAGCTATCGACGAAAATTACAGCACTTACACACCTGTAGAAGGATATGCAGAACTTAGAGAAGCTATCTGTAGAAAATTTAAGAGAGATAATAATTTAGATTACAAACCATCTAATATTGTAGTTTCTACAGGAGCAAAACAATCATTATACAATATTGCACAAGTGATGATTAATGATGGTGACGAAGTAATTCTTCCAGCTCCATACTGGGTTTCTTACTACGAAATCATCAAAATGTCTGGCGGAATTCCTGTTGAAGTTCCAACATCTGTAGAAAGTGATTTCAAAATTACACCAGCACAATTAGAAGCAGCTATCACCCCAAAAACTAAAATGATTTGGTACAGTTCTCCTTGTAATCCAAGTGGTTCAGTATACAGTCGTGAGGAATTAACGGCTCTAGCCAAAGTTTTAGAAAAACATCCAAACATATTTATCGTTTCGGACGAAATATACGAACACATTAACTTTTCAGGAACATTTTGTAGCGTAGCCTCAATCTCAGGAATGTTCGACAGAACAATCACTGTAAATGGTGTTGCCAAAGCATTTGCCATGACAGGTTGGAGAATCGGATATATTGGCGCTCCTGAGTTTATTGCAAAAGCATGTACAAAAATGCAAGGACAAGTAACTAGCGGAGCCAATAGTATAGCACAAAGAGCTACTATTGCTGCAGTCGATGCCGATCCAAAAGTCCTAAACGAAATGGTTTCAGCTTTCAAAAGTCGTCGTGACTTAGTCGTAGGATTAATTAAACAAATCCCTGGGTTAAAACTAAATACGCCCGAAGGTGCCTTTTATGTATTCCCAGATGTTTCTTCTTATTTCGGAAAAACACTACGTGGAACAACCGTAAACAATGCCGACGATTTCTCCATGTATTTATTAGGCGAAGCCAATGTAGCAACCGTTACTGGTGATGCTTTTGGCAACCCAAACTGTATAAGAATCTCCTACGCAACCAGCGAAGAATTACTTACAGAAGCCATTCGAAGAATAAAAGAAGTGTTAGCTTAATATATTGCCTCAAGGAAACTTGGGGCTTTTTTATTTCAAAAATATTACAAATGTCAAAAATATTATTACTCGGTTCAGGAGAATTAGGAAAAGAATTCGCTATTGCTGCGCAACGAATTGGACAAACCATCATTGCGGTCGATAATTACGAAAACGCCCCAGCAATGCAAGTCGCTCACGGTTTTGAAGTCATCAATATGCTCGATGGTGCTGAATTAGACAGAATAGTTGCCAAACACAAACCTGATTTTATTGTTCCCGAAATAGAAGCCATCCGCACTGAACGTTTTTATAATTACGAAAAACAAGGAATTACGGTTGTCCCTTCAGCAAAAGCGGGAAATTTTACAATGAACAGAAAGGCGATTCGTGATTTAGCTTCTAAAGAGTTAGGTTTAAAAACTGCCAATTATCGTTATGCAACTTCTGCCGAAGAATTACAAAAAGGGGTAGAAGCAGTCGGAATGCCTTGTGTTGTAAAACCATTGATGAGTTCGTCTGGAAAAGGACAATCAACTATAAAAACAGTTGAAGATATGGAGAAAGCTTGGAACTATGCCGTAGAAGGTTCTCGTGGTGATGTGGTAGAAGTGATTGTAGAAGCTTTTGTGAAATTTAATTCCGAAATAACTTTATTAACCGTTGCTCAAAATAATAATCCAACTTTATTTTGCGCGCCAATTGGTCATCGTCAAGAACGTGGCGATTACCAAGAAAGTTGGCAACCAGCCAGAATTTCCGACAAAGACCTACAAGAAGCACAAAATATGGCGAGAAAAGTTACCGAAGCGCTCGGCGGTGCAGGTCTTTTTGGTGTCGAATTTTTCTTAACTGATGATGGCGTATATTTTTCAGAATTATCTCCTCGTCCACACGATACAGGAATGGTAACATTAGCTGGCACACAAAATTTTAACGAATTCGAACTGCATTTACGAGCTATTTTAAGTTTGCCGATTTTTGAAATTACTTTAGAAAAAGCAGGAGCCAGCGCTGTTGTTTTAGCCTCTGAGAATTCAAATAATCCAACCTATTCTGGCATAGAAAATGTCGCATGTTTACCCAAAACCGATTTTAGAATTTTCGGCAAACCAACCTCAAGACCCTACAGAAGAATGGGCGTGGTTTTAGCAAACGATACTTTAGAAACTCCTATCGAAGAAATTGTAGAACGTGCTAAAAAAATTGCTACCTTAGTAACAGTAAATTCATAAATTATGAAAAAAATATTTTTAGTACTCATAACATTATTATTCTTGACTTCTTGTGGACCACATAGATTAAGTTGTGGTCCTGGAAAAAGATGTGTCGAGAGTTCTAAAAAAAGTAATCTTGAAAAAATTAAAGAAAGCAAAGTAAACGTTTAAAATTATGAAAAAAATAGCCACACTATTATTATTTCTTACTGCATTTCTAATTAATGCACAAGAGAAAAAAAGCACTCAAAAAATACAACTAGTCGAAGTTTCATGTGGGCAATGCAAATTCGGCATGACTCCAAAAGGCTGTGATCTCGCTGTTCGCATAGGTGGTAAATCTTATTTTGTAGATGGTGTAAAAATAGACGAACATGGAGATGCGCATGCCAAAGACGGTTTTTGTGAAGCAATCAGAACTGCAGAAGTGATTGGCGAAATAAAAAAAGGTCGTTTTGTGGTGTCTTATTTTAAATTACTTCCTAAGAAAATGTAATGACATTGGTACTTAAAAACATTTCTAAACATGTTTCTCTTAAACCTCAAGAGGAACATGTTTTTTTTTATCAAAAACTGAAACGAAAAAATATAAAGCAAAAACGATTTTATTAAGTGCTGGCGAAATTGCCAAATGTACTTATTTTGTAAACTCTTTAATTTTAGGAAATTTCATATAAATGATAGTATTTTTCTACTAAAAAAAATGAAAAACACGTATTTATACCCTATTTTAAAATAACCGAATGAGCTATGTTTGTGACACAAAACGACAATCAAAACTCATAAAAAATGGCTAAAAAAGAAACCAACTCAGAAAAATTAAATATATCGAATAGCACTAATAACAAAACAACTTCATCAAAAAAACCTACAGCAAATAATGTGGCTTGTTGGGATAGCGATGGCAATATAAAAGTAGTTACGCAACGTCTCGAAGAAATGTTTGTCGAACTAGGACAAAAAACCCGTATCGAAAGCGGACAGCAACCAGCTGAACGTCCTGTTTTTCGAAAACAACACGGAATTGGTTACGGGACTTTTACAATAAATAAAGATATTGATCCTAAATACAAAATCGGAATCTTTGCAGGTAGCTCCTACGAATGTGCCGTTCGCTTCTCTAGTGATACCAGCCCTTCTTCACCAGATTTGCATTCTACTTTAGGTATTGGCTTAAAGCTTTTTGGTGTCGATGGTCCTAAACTTTTGGGTACAGGAACTAACGCCGATTTCATTTTCCAAAATATTGATCGTTTTTTCGCTCGTGATGCACAACAAATGTGCAGTTTTACTACAGCTGGAGTTATTGACAAAGATTACGATTCGTACATCAATAAACATCCAAAACTGGCGTCCATTCTTAACGCCATGAACAAAGAAGAAGCCAGTTGTCTGAGTGCTAGTTATTGGGCAATTCTTCCTTTTAAATTAGGTGAAAAACAAATTGTAAAATACCGCCTAGTCCCTGAAGATACCTATCATGGTGCTCCATTTGACGATAACAATTATTTAGCCCTTGATTTACAACAACGCCTTCGAACTAAATCGGCCAAATTTCGTTTTGAGATTCAGTTGCGTACCAACGATAAAACCATGCCTCTAGACGATGCACAAGCCGTTTGGAGCACAGAGGAAAGTCCTTATATCAGTATTGCAGAACTTTATTTTCCAGAACAAGACATTTGTGCCATTGGTCAATCTGAATTTGGCACAAATCTTTCGTTTAATATTTTCCGCACACTAAAAGAACATGAACCACTAGGTTCTATTGCTGCTGTACGAAAAGTAGTGTATGCAGCCAGTTCAGAAGTTCGTCATCAAGCAAACGGACAATCGACCCAAGAACCAGAAAAAGTTAACCGCCCTTTCAAAGGTAATGTAGACGAAAATAGTGATTGTATCGTTAAAGCAGGAATCTACCCTCCTATTGGCGTGACACGTGTAGGTAATAGTGAAAACGAGTACTTTATTGGCCCATTGGTTTCAGAGCCTGTACCAATGTCTGGTGATAATGCGTATCGTGATAATACTGGCGCATTAAAACGACAAGCTGCACAATTTAGAATATACGGTTTAAATGCCGCTGGAAAAGCCATCAAAGAATTAACAGCAGCCAACTCAAAAATCGTTTGGCATTCGCATTTAGCCAATCAAAAGGCCTCTTGGTATCAATTTCAAATTGCGCTGGACATTCCAGATGCTGCTGATGCGCCACCTTCATTACTTCGAAACATTGATATAAAAGATAGAAACTCACTCATTATTGATGGTGGCAAACAAACCATAAACAAACCAAATGTAACAAACGGGCATCAATTTGTAGGGAAATTTCAAGAAAAGCCCGTTTATCTAGGTGAAATGCGTACCGATGAAAAAGGGCGTTTAATTATGCTTGGTGGTCATGGTCTTTCTGAAAATTTAAAAGGAGATATTGCCATTACTTTTGCCAACAACGAAGGCTGGTATGATGATATTTCAGACGGTCCCGTTACTGCCGAAGTAGAATATAATGGTGTGGCGCTTAAAGTAGATCCTGCTTGGGTTGTTTGTGCACCACCTGATTATGCTCCTATGCAAAAATCCGTGAGAACCATGTGGGATTTAATGCGTGATGTAGCTATAACCTCTGGTATGATGCCGCGTCCTGTTCGACCTTCATTTACTAAGGACATCTTGCCTATTTTTGAACGAATGACAAATTTACAATGGGTAAATGCAGCCTTTGCGGCGGCTTTTGGTTGGGGTGGACAATTTGATTATACTACCTCAAAATGGAAGGTAAAATTAAACGATCCTTCTTCTGCCAATATAGAAATGCGACGTACGATTTCGAATAATTTCAGAAGATACGACACTTCAGGAGCAGAAGCACCTCAATTATGGCCTTGGCTTTACGGTGATGCCATTAGCATCCCAACAGTAGGTTCTATGAGACAAAATTCTGTGTTATCCGACTTACAATTATCTTTTATAGACCAATGGGTAAAAGGAGATTTTGATGCTGATTACATAGACATGACGGGTTGCCCTCATGTGCCAGAACCCATTACTTTAGATAAATTACCTGTTGCCGAACAACCTGATATGATGACCAAAGCCGCTATGGAATTTTGTTTGGCAGATGCCTTTCACCCAGGTTGCGAAATGACATGGCCTATGCGAACTGCTGGTATGTATATGGCACCGTTCCGATTGCTTCATGCGCCTAAAACGCCGTTGGTTGACAGCAGTTATTATGGTCCAATGATGAATAGCGATGTGTTTACTTTAGCCAAAGGACCTTTGTTGGGCGGACAAGTCGCTGGTGGAATTAGTCGCTGGATGGCTATTCCATGGCAAACGGATACTGCTAGTTGTAGAGATGGTTATACTTCATCTTATGACCCTTATGTCCCTACATTCTGGCCTGCTCGTGTGCCGAATAATATTTTAGACGAAGCCCGCTATAATGAAGTGATAAATGACAATAATGCTGAAGAAACACGCAAACAAGCTTTTGCTTTCCGTAAAATGTGGTTAGACGATTTACCACTTGACGGGCAAGACCCAACTTATACCAATCAGATTAATAGTATGGTTAAATATTTTGATAAATTGGCTGTCGTACAACCTAGAAAAGGCGTGTTAAATGATGAGAATTTCCCACCCGAAATGCAAGTGGGTATTACACCAACTCCAGAGCAAGAAGCCACTTTACTCAAAGAAGCTATTAAGGATTTAGAGGCACTCTTAAAAAGCAAAAAACCGCTTAGCAAAGCCATTCAAAATACCCTTAAAGCAGCAACTACGGACTTATCACATAAAGAATTGTTTACAGAACAAGACGTATTATCTTCTGCCAAAGACCAATTGATTACTTTAGTTGAAAACGAATTAAATCAAGATTTTGCTGCTACACCAAGTGTGCAAAAATTACTGAATTTACTAAATTCTAAAGCTTCTACATTGGCAAAAGCCAAACATCCAGGCAGTAATAAAATAAGCTTGGCAGGCACAGACAAAGGAAACCGTTTTAGACGTTACTCACCAAGATAATTGTAAAAAAACATTTTATAAATGAGTATAAAATCGGTTACAGAAATAGATATTGTTATAATAGGCGGTGGCATTGCAGGTTGCACTGCTGCCATCGCTCTTTCTAAAAACTATACAGTAGCATTAATCGACAAAGAGTTACAACCTGTTGATCGCATTGGCGAATGTTTGCCACCTGCTGCCCGACGCATTCTAAAACAACTAGATTTATTAGAGGGTCTAGAAAACGAAGTATATATTGCTAACAAACAAGTGCAACAAAAAAACACAGGAACGCAATCGTATTGGGGAAGCGAAACGAGTACTATTGTAGATCATTTGCGCAATCCCGATGGTTTTGGTTGGCAGTTAAACCGAAAAGAATTTGAACTCTATTTGCGAACAAGTGCACAACAACGTGGGGTTCACTGCTTGTTTGGGTATAAACTTCACGAGGCTACTTATGATACTAACCATTGGACTATTTGTATCAAAGACTCCGATGCATTACTAGAACCCGCAACGGAAACCATTAGCGCTAAGTTTGTTATAGACGCAAGTGGTAGACAATCTCATTTTGCACGAACATTAGACATTAAACGAGAATCTCTTGACAAACTTATTGCCACTTGGGCCATTGTAGTCAATCATGAAACCATAACCATGAGTACTATTTCGTCTTGCGAACAAGGCTGGTGGTACAGCGCACCATTACCCAATAATAAAAGAGTTATAGCGTTTCAAACCGATTCTGATTTGATAGAAAGAACGCAAATAAAAACTGCCGATTCCTTTTTGCAATTGGCAAAAGGTAATAAACAAATGGCTAGTATTCTTGCCAAAAATAAGCAGCCCATACAATTTCAGGGCACAGTAGCCGCTAATTCTACTAGGTTGCATCAAGTAGTAGGTAAGCAATGGGCAGCACTTGGCGATGCGGCGCTAAGCTTTGATCCGCTTTCGTCCCAAGGCATGTTTAACGCCATGGCAAGTGCCCTACAGCTTACAGAGCTTCTACAAAAGCACCAAATAATAGCACTATCAGACAAGAAGCAAGAAGCCGCATTCCAAGCGGACTACACCCAACAAATTAACCATATTTGGGAGTATTACCTCAAACATAAAACCCTTTTTTACAGCCATGAAAGACGTTGGTGCCAGTCCGAATTTTGGAGAAGAAGGCAATGAGTGGCATCCTTAGTCATTAAATTTAGAATATTATAAAACCACGAAGGTATAAGTGGTTTTCTGGTTGTTTTTTGGTTAAAGTTGAGAAAAGGTAGTTTTTAATGAGAAACACTTGAGTAAAATAAGTAATGAAAAGAAGATGGATGGGGTTTTTAGGGATTGGATAAAATAAAAATTATATTTACAAGAATTAGAATTTTTACTTTTCGTTTAATTAAAAAATAAATTAAAATAAATGGCAAATGTATTAGAATTAAAAACAATCAATGAGTTATTACAATTTAATTTTTTTATACCTTCTTATCAAAGAGGCTATAGATGGAGTAAAAATGAAGTTATTGATTTATTAAATGACATTTCAGATTTTAAGCCGAGAGAAGTTGAAAATTCAGATCATAAAACTTGGTATTGTTTACAACCAATTGTAGTTAAGAAAAAAAAGGGGAATTTATTTGAAGTAATTGATGGTCAACAAAGATTAACTTCTATTTATTTAATTTTAACACATCTTAATCAATATAGAGGAAAGGGTAAATTAAAATTGTTTGAATTAGAATATGAAACAAGAAGCGAATCATCAACTTTTTTGAAAAAATTAGATGAAGATTTAGTACCTGACAATGAAATTAAAAATATTGATTATTTTTATATTACAGATGCATACAAAACAATTGATAATTGGTTTTTAGAAAAAGGAGACAGTTATGATGTATTTGAATTTACTTCTAAATTTATAAATAATGCAAAAGTAATATGGTACGAAAGTAATGAAGATGATTCAATTTCAATTTTCACCAGAATTAATGTTGGAAAAATACCATTAACTAATTCGGAATTAATTAAAGCCTTATTTTTAAATAGTTCAAATTTTGAAGATAGAAACAAGGAAAAAACTAAATTAAGACAATTAGAAATTGCTACAGAGTGGGATTTTATTGAACAATCACTCCAAAAAAATAGATTTTGGTATTTTTTAAATGGAAAGGAAAAATCTGTAAATAGGATAGAATTTATTTTTGAGATTATGAACGATGAAGTTGATAAAAATGATAAGTATGATACCTTTAGATTCTTTAACAAAAAATTTTATAATAAATCAAAAAAAACAATTGATAATAATTGGCAAGAAATTAAACAAAGATTTCAAAGATTTAGTGAATGGTTTGAAGAAAGAGATTTATATCATAAAATTGGATATTTGGTATGTATAAATCATAAGACAATAAAAGAACTTTACAATAAGTCAATTGATTTTACTAAATCTGAATTTAAAGATTATCTAGACTCATTAATTAAAGAAAGTGTTAAAAATATTGATCTAGAGAACTTGCAATACGAAGATAAAGAGAATGTTAGAAAAACTTTACTCCTTTATAACATATTAACTTTATTAAATAGTAAAATTGATAATTCATATTTTCCTTTTGATTTATTTAAAAATGGCAATTGGGATATTGAACATATTACATCAATCAAAGATTCCAATAATATACCTTCTGAAAAAACAAGAGAAGCTTGGGTAAGAGAATCTTCAGTCTTTATTGATTTGGATAATGATCTAGGAAGAAATTTAAAAAACAAAGTAGATAGTTTTAGTCAATTTAATGATGATGATAAATTCGCATTGCTTTATGAAGATATTATTTCTCATTTTAATGAAAAAATCGTTGAAGAGGACTTAGATCATATTTCAAATCTGACATTATTGGATTCAGAAACAAATAGAAGTTATAAAAATGCTGTTTTTCCAGTAAAACGTAAAACAATAATTGACAGAGATAAACAAGGTGTTTTTATTCCAATATGTACTAAAAATGTTTTTTTAAAATATTTTAGTGAATATCCCCCAAAAATATCTTTTTGGACTCAAGAAGACAGGAAAAATTATGAAAAAGATTTATTTAATGTTTTAAAAAACCACTTAAAATTAAGTTAAATGACTAACAATAAAAACCATAATTCAATTACTTTTTTAGATTTAATAAAAGGTGAAGATAAAATAGAAATTCCTATAATTCAAAGAGATTATGCTCAAGGAAGAGAAGATAAAAAGGAGATTAGAGATAATTTTTTGAATGCAATTTTTGAAAGCATTGATAATGAAACTGATTTAAAATTAGATTTTATTTATGGGAGTAAAGTTGATAATGTCTACCAGCCATTAGATGGTCAACAAAGGCTAACAACCTTATTTTTGTTACATTGGTATTCTGCTATAAAAGAGAACAAGATAATTGAAGCTCGGGATTTGTTAGTTAAGTTTAGTTATGAAACTCGAATAACTTCAAGAGAATTTTGTGAGGCATTAATAAAAAATGATGTTTTAATAGTAGATAATGATGACTTTCAAATAAGTACACAAATCATAAACTCAAAATGGTTTTTCCTTTCTTGGAAAAATGATCCAACTATTAATTCGATGTTGAGAACTTTAGATGCAATTCATAGTAAATTCTATAAAACTGAAAACATATGGAAAAAATTAACAACAGATAATCTTATAAGCTTTTATAACATAGATTTAGATGATATTGGATTAACAGATGATTTATATATTAAAATGAATGCCAGAGGTAAGTTATTAACTCATTTCGAAAACTTTAAAGCTAGCTTTGAAAAATATATTATAGATAATAAATGGGAGATTAATTTAAGCCCGATTGATACTTTTGCATTTAAAATTGATACAAAATGGACCGATTTCTTTTGGGCGAATTTTAAAAAGAATACTAAAATTGATACTGCATTAATGCGATTTTTATCAACTTTAACAATGTATAGAGTTGCAATTGAAAAAAACAGTGATAGAATTCAAATAATTCAAAGTCTACAGGATAATCAAAATAGTATAAAAAACAATTATATTTCAAGTGAAACCTATTCATACTTATGTCAAGTTCTTGAATATTATTCCAAAAATTACAGTGGTTTAGATTTGTCTATCAATTTTCCACTTTTTACTCATAAACCAAAATCAAATTTTTTAAGAGAAGTTGTTTTTGAAGACAATATTTACTCTGCAAATACTCAGAGCGCATCTTATAGCCAAAAAGCATTATTATTCGCACAAACAGAATATTTACTTAAAAATCCTGAATTTGACCACTCTAAATTTCTTGACTGGATGAGAGTGATAAGAAATATTGTTACTAGAGGTAGTATTCAAAAAGGTGGTAAAAGACAAGATATTATTAGAAGCCCTGAGGCTTTCGATCGTGTAATAAACTTAATTGTTGAATTATCAGAAGGATCAAATGATATATATGTGTTTTTATCCCAAGGAAATTTTTCTTCAGCTTTCGTAAGAGATCAAATAGAAGAGGAAAAAATTAAGGCAAAACTGATAATTGAAAATCCTGATTTTAAAAATGAAATTTTTGAAATGGAAGATTTATCATTTTTTAAAGGAAGGATTGATTTTGCATTTAAATGCATTGGATACAAAAATAATACTTCTAATTTTGACAAAGTTTCTTTTGTTCAAATAAAAAAGGCAATAATTGATAATTTTGGAAATGATGATAATTTACTAGATTTTTCAAACGATATAAGAAGAGCATTACTTACCATAGAAGATCATGGTGCATATAATTTTTATGAATATTGGTGGTCTAGATGGAATGTTAATGATGCAACTAAAAGATGTCTAATTGAAAACTATCGAGAATTAGAATATTATATTTATAACACTGATAAAAGTATATTTATCAATAAATTACTGAATAAATTAAAAGTTGAAACTCTTGATCAAATTTTAGAAAATTTTACTCCACCATTAAATATGCCTAATTGGAAATTAAGACT
This sequence comes from Flavobacterium sp., assembly GCF_039932285.1. Lineage (GTDB taxonomy): Bacteria > Bacteroidota > Bacteroidia > Flavobacteriales > Flavobacteriaceae > Flavobacterium. The sequence continues at coordinate 22,381 of NZ_JBDTQE010000007.1, read as the reverse complement.
AATTAAAGAAAAAAAACTATTAGATACACAAAGCAAATCAAATTACATTGCAATTGATGAGAAAAATGACATTTGCTATTTATTAAGAAGTAAAAGACCTAGAGATATTGAAGGATGCGTTGAGATAAAGTAATATAATTAAAAATATAATGACCATCCAAGACCTAAAATATCAAAACCTCATCTTATAAATCATTTCGAGAAGTAAACAAACACAACACCTGACAGGTTTTAAAAACCTGTCAGGTATACACAAATCAAAACAAAATAACCATCCAAGACCTGAAACCTCATCTTTTTCGGGTTTGTTTCGGGAAGTAAGCAAACTCAACACCTAACAGGTTTTAAAAACCTGTCAGGTATAAACAAATCAAAACAAAATGACCATCCAAAACCTAAAATCTCATCTTTTTCGGGGTTGTTTCGGGAAGTGAATCGTTTGGGTTAGACACACCAACTCAGACCCAATATAAAAGCTGTTGTCTACCTAAGATGTAGTTTTTGTTTGTGTCAAAAAAATCCATTCGAAAAAATTGACACAGAAAGTGTGACAAAAATTTCTTTTTAAAAAAATTGTCACAAAAGTTGTGACAAAAAAAATAAAATAAATTTTTTGTCACAAAACCTTACCAATTAGAAAAAGACACTCCTAACCCAATAGTTGTTTGGCTCACATTATAATCTATTAACGTTTCGCCATATCCTTGAAAAACTTGAGCATGACCTCTCAAATGCCCGTGAATAGGAAACACGTAATTCAATTGTATGTTCCCTTTTTGCAATGTGCTAAAAGAATGAGACATAATAGTATAAAATTCGTGTCTGCCAAAAGTGGTTCCCATTTCTAACTCGCCATCGCCAATAAAAGTTGTGATATTTGGGTTTTCGTCTTCAGTATCTGGCAAACGATACCAAGGTCTAAAATTTACTTTCCAACGCTTATTTTCATACCCTATGTTAAGAATTATTCTATTCCAACTTCTAGAAGTAGGTATATCTTTCCCGTTAGATTGATGGTTTAAAATAACGCCAAAAGTTCTAATTCTTCCATTAAACAAATTTATTTTTACAGGAAAATTAAAAATTATTTCTGGTTCATAGTTTAGTTCCCTAAAAGCTCTAGAAAGTTTTTTATTATATACTTGCCAATGTGCTTTCTGAGAATAACCTACCCACAAATCGCCTCTTCCAAAAAAAAATCCCTGAATTAATTTACTTTTAAAACTTATTTGAAATTTAGCTTCAATCGAATTAAAAATATTTTTATCTCTAGTTTTAAATTCTCCACTTTCATTAAAAGGCTCCGAATTACTCTTACTAGACCAACGTGCTGCCGAAAAATAAATAGGCCGATAGGAAACCAATCGAAAATTTCCTTTTTTATCTATACTATCCAATTCCCATTCTTGTGATATGTTCTTTTTGATAATTATATTCTCATAATCAACTTGTGAAAACGAAGTGTAACTAACAAAAAACACCAATATCAGAGCTCTATTTAATCGCCACATTGCAAAACTTTTTAAAATATTATAAAGTCGCGAAGCTAACTACTGTAGAACCTATGTTTGTTATATAATTCTCACTTATGTTTGTATAATTATTTTATTATAACGAGGATAATGAAATCAAAATTGTATTTTTGAAGTAATGCAATCCATACTTCAAAACATAGCCAAACACGTTTCTTTAACTTCAGAAGAAGAAGCACTTTTTCTATCCAAAACCGAAACAAAAACATTAAAAGCCAAAACACTTTTATTGAATTCGGGCGAAATATCCAAACATACTTATTTTGTAAACTCTGGAATTTTACGAAGTTTTAATGTCAACGATAATATTATCGAGCATGTCTTGCATTTTGCTTGCGAAGGTTGGTGGATTGGCGATATGTATAGCTATATTTCTCAAAAACCAGGAAATCTTTTTATAGAAGTTCTGGAAGATGCCGAAGTGGTTAGTATTGCTAAAGAAGACCATAAAGAATTATATCTGCAAATTCCAAAATTAGAACGCTTTTTTAGGATTCTTGCCGAAAATTCATTGGTTTCTCACCAAGAACGACTCATGGATAATTTGAGTTTAACTGCTGAAGAGCGTTATGAAAAATTCTGTAAAAAATATCCAACTTTAATTCAAAAAGTATCTCAAAAAAACATCGCTTCTTATATTGGTGTTACTCCCGAATTCTTTAGTAAAATGAAAGCGCGTTTATTAAAAAAATAATTTCTTAATCTAGGTTAAGTGCCCTTCGTTTCTCTTCTGTGTAAATTTGTATCATAATAATTACTAAATTTATATATTATGAAAAATACCCTTTTACACAAAGCAAATACAAGAGGTCATGCCGATCATGGTTGGTTAAATGCTTACCATAGTTTTAGTTTCGCAAGTTGGTACAATCCAGAAAGAGTACAATTTGGAACATTACGTGTTTTAAATGATGATACAGTTGCCGCCGGAATGGGATTTGGCGAACACGGTCACGACAATATGGAAATTATTACCATTCCGTTAGAAGGCGATTTGGCACACAAAGACAGTATGGGAAATGCCGAAACCATCAAAACTGGAGATGTACAAGTAATGAGTGCTGGAACAGGAATTCGTCACAGTGAGTTCAATCCGAATCACGACCAACACACAAAACTATTTCAAATTTGGTTGTTTCCAAGAACTAAAAATGTAACACCAAGATACCAACAAATCACACTAGATGTAACTGAACAAAAAAATAATTTTGCGCAAATTCTTTCTCCAAATGCAGATGATGCTGGAGTTTGGATTCATCAAGATGCGTGGTTCCATTTGGCTGATTTTGATAAAGACTTCTCTAAAACCTACGAATTAAAAAAAGAAGGAAACGGAATGTATATTTTTGTAATTTCAGGAACAATTACTGTTGACGGGCAAGAATTAGAAACTCGTGATGGTTTAGGAATTACTAATTTTGAAACTTTAGAAATTAAAGCGACATCAGATGCGAAGTTTTTATTAATGGAAATCCCGATGGAACAATAATTAGTGTTCAGGTTTTAGTGTTCAGAAAAAAAATAAATATGACAGAAGAAGTGAAACTAAAAATTAATGATAAAAACGGAGCTTTTTACATTGAAATAGACGGAAAACAAGAAGCGTTAATGACTTTTGTTTTCGCTGGTGATGATAAAATAATTATTGATCACACAGAAGTGAATCCAGGAAATAACGGAAAGGGTTTCGGGAAAAAAATGGTGGCAAAAGCCGTAGAATTCGCCAGAGAAAAAGGGATTAAAATCATTCCACTTTGCCCGTTTGCAAAAAGTGTTTTTGATAAAACTCCAGAATTTAGAGATGTTTTATAAATAAAATTTATCCTACAAGGTTTTTGAAACTTTGTAGGTATTTATGTGAAAAATTATGACAAACCTATTAGAAAATAACATTACAGGAAATATTGGGGTGCAAAAATATTTGTGTACCATTTCTTGGCGAAGCGGACAATTAATCATGGATGAACCTGAAAGTATTGGTGGAAAAAATCTTGGCCCTGATCCGTATTCTACACTTTTGGCATCATTAGCAGGTTGTACTTTGTCCACTTTACGAATGTATATTGATAGAAAAGGTTGGGATATTCGAGAAATAAATATTTCATTAAATTTGTATCAAGAAAACAATCCTGAGTTAACCACAACCATAACAAGAGAAATCACTTTTTCGAATGCAATTGATGAAGAAACCAAAAACAGATTACTAATTATTGCAGAAAAATGTCCCGTTTCTAAAATACTAAAAAACACAGTTCTAATTAACACAACTATATAATCATGGATCCAAAAAATTTAAAAAAAGAATATACAAATGGTGAAGTGACCATTGTATGGGAATCTGGAAAATGTATTCATTCTGGAAATTGCGTGAAAAATAATCCTGATGTTTTTAAACCAAAAGAACAACCTTGGATTACGGCTAACAATTCTACTACAGAAAAAATTATCGAAACCATTAAGAAATGTCCTTCTGGCGCATTATCTTATTATTTGAATACTAAATAAATGGTTCAATTTTCAACAATTGTAAAGGCGCCTTTGGAAAAAGTTTGGGAACATCTAATTTTTAAAATTGAAAAACCTGAAAACTTTGTTCCAGGTGTAAGTAATGTAATTATTTTGGATAAAAACAAAGATTTTGTATCCAGACAAATGACAATTACTACCGAAGAAAATGCAGTTGTTATTAAAGAACAAATTACATTCATTCCATATAAAGTCCGCTTTTTGATATTGGAACATCCTAAATTTGAAGGATATGTAGATAATGACATCAAAGCTATTTCAGATAATGAAACAGAAATGACTTTTACCATAAATTGGATTGATAAAATAACCAAATCTGAAATTAATAATTTAGAAATGGTGAAAAATGCCGTATTAAAAACAAAAAATTATATAGAAAAAAATTAATGAAAAAAATTATCGCTTTTGGCGCTTCATCAAGCAAAACATCAATTAACAAACAATTTGCAACTTATACTGCGAATCAATTTAAAAATTCAGAAGTCGAAGTGCTCGATTTAAATGATTTTGAAATGCCGGTTTTTTCAACAGATAAAGAAAAAGAAAATGGAATTCCGCAATTAGCTCAAGATTTTTATACCAAATTAGGAAGTGCAGATCTAATCATTGTTTCTTTTGCAGAACATAATGGCGCTTATTCGGCAGCATTTAAAAACATTTTTGATTGGACCTCACGCATTAACATGAAAACTTTTCAAGAAAAACCAATGTTACTTTTATCTACATCTCCCGGGTCAAGAGGCGGAAGCTCTGTGTTAGAAATTGCAAAAAATCGTTTTCCATTTCAAGGTGGTGTTGTAAAAGGAAGTCTTTCGTTGCCAAGTTTCTTTGAAAACTTTGATACTTCTAACGGAATTATTAATCCCGATTTAAAAAATCAGTTATTAGGAATTATTAGTTCTATAGAATCTTAAAAAAAACGCCTGATTGAATTTCAGGCATTTTTTTTTACTTATTTTTATTTTTCATTGTTCTATTTTCAAATGTTGAAACATCAATTACTTCTTCGTTATCAACATCAAAAGAAATTTTTATACTATCACCAACAATAGTAACTGGCAATTGGTTTGATATTTGAGACGAACCCACAAATATATTTGGATAATCTTTTGTGGTAAAATAATAGAAACTATTTCCGTTTCTTACATCATTTGTAATTCTTGTAACAATAGATTTTAGTTGTTTTTTATTCGTTAAACTCGACGAATTCAATTTATTTCCAGTCATATTATATGCACTTTTAAAAGACGTCAACGCTTCTCGCATCGAATTTCCCACACCAACAATTGTGTAATCGCTAATGGCAACCATGGCATACATTTTCACCAATCCTCCATCGTCTTTCAATGTCATTACATACGTTGGAATATTATTGATATTGTACGGAATTGGTAATGACGATTTGTATCCTTTTTCCTGAACTTTTCCTTCTGCCGAACCTTGTGCCGCAAACTCAGTTGCGCCACTTTGTTTATAAAATGTAGTTTCTTTGGTTCTAGTATCAACTAAAACAAATCCAACTGCCGATTCTTCTTTTCCTACAGAAGTCAACCCAGTGTACCAATATGATTTATTGTTTTCTCCATAAATCAATGTTAATCCTTCGGTAATTTGTAATTTATCCGCATTAGAAAAATTCCAATAACCATGTACATAATTCCCCCAATCGTTTAACTGTTCTTCAATAAAATCAATAGGTTGTACACGATCAACCCATTTTGGCGCAGCGGCTATTTCATAATCAGTCATTGTTCCAGTTTGCGCATCAACAACTACAATTCCTATAGCATCATTTCCAGCAAAACCAATTTTTTTACTGTATTTTGTAGCCACCCAAAACGGATTTCCAGAATCGTCAATTTCAAAAGTATAATCTGTTAATCCAACAGTTGCATAGCCATTAAAATATAAATGTCGCTCTATTTGACTTCCAAAAAAAGCTTCTGGTTGGTATTTAATTTTAATATCTTTTCCTCCTATATTTTGAACCAACTTTACATCGCGTTCGTTGGTAGCAGAAACCATAACATATCCTGCCGTTCCTTCTTGATTGTTCATCCATTTAAAAAAACCCGAATGTAATAATGGTGCAACCCAATATAAATCTTTACCGACTTTTTGAACACAAAAATGTCCCAGTTCCACTTGACTTCCCAAAGCGGGTTGCGAACCCAGAATTTTTTCTCCTAGCAAATTTGCTAGCGCTTCGTCAACTACTCGAATCTCATCTATTGAAATTGGCGCAATATGATTGGAAATTTTAGTTCCGTCAGCAACTTTTCCTATCAAATTTTTGTAAGATTCGCTTCTAAACATCGGAAGACTTGTAAATAAAGGAAAAACAATTATATAAAACAGCAACAAACCAAGAGTAATGAGAAATATTTTCTTGGGTTTTTCAATCAATCGTACTTTTTTATCTTTTCCTACTTCAAGACGTGTGAAAAGAATAATTCCAATAATAGTAAGTACTAAAAGGATAATGGGCAGTCCCAAAAAACCATAATTCAATACTGGAAGATTAAAATAAAACAATAAAAAAGCAACAATAAAAATTACAATAATAGCTCTAATTTTTTTCATGACAGGGTTAAATTTTGTTCTCTAATTAGACGTAATAAAAAATTAAAGTTACATATTTAAATAAAATAGTATTTTTGCGAAGTTTTAGTTAATAACTAAACCTTAAACTTTTAAACGAAACTTATGAAAGCATACATATTTCCAGGTCAAGGAGCGCAATTTACAGGAATGGGCAAAGACTTATATGAAAATTCAGAATTAGCAAAATCATTATTCGAAAAAGCAAACGATATTCTAGGTTTCCGAATTACAGATATCATGTTCGAAGGAACTACTGAAGAATTGAAAGAAACCAAAGTTACCCAACCAGCCGTTTTCTTACATTCGGTAATTTTAGCAAAAACATTAGAAAATTTTAAACCAGAAATGGTTGCTGGACATTCTTTAGGAGAGTTTTCTGCACTAGTTGCTAATGGTACTTTGTCATTTGAAGATGCTTTATTATTAGTCTCAAAAAGAGCTTTAGCGATGCAAAAAGCTTGTGAAATAACACCTTCTACAATGGCTGCAGTACTAAACTTAGATGATAAAATTGTAGAAGACATTTGTGCTTCTATTGATGGTGTTGTGGTAGCAGCAAATTATAACTGTCCTGGGCAATTGGTTATTTCTGGTGAATATAAAGCCGTAGAATTGGCTTGCGAAAAAATGAAAGAAGCGGGCGCAAAACGAGCTTTAATTTTACCTGTTGGTGGTGCATTTCACTCGCCAATGATGGAGCCAGCTCGTGAGGAATTGGCTGCAGCTATTGAAGCAACAACTTTCTCTACTCCTACTTGTCCTGTATATCAAAATGTAACGGCAAGTGCAATTTCTGATGCAAACGAAATTAAAAAGAATTTAATTATTCAATTAACAGCTCCTGTAAAATGGACACAATCTGTAAATCAAATGATTGCTGATGGTGCTACAAGTTTCACGGAAGTTGGTCCAGGAAAAGTATTAGTTGGATTGGTTGGAAAAATTAATAAAGATGTAGAAACGTTTTCTGCTTAATTTTTAAATCGAATTTAAATACAATCCTCATAAGCATTTGTTTGTGAGGATTTTTTATATTTGGGAATAAAAATTCAATACATGTCGAAAATACTTGAATTATTTAATCAAATTGAAGCTTCAAAAGTTATTGCTTCTAACATTGATTATTCAGAATATATTCCTTTAGATTTATCCACTACAAATACCGAATTAAAAAAGCACAGTTTAGAAACCGCAGTAGATTATGAGCTTTTCATTCAAAACTATTTAGATAGTAACAAAGTGAAAATAGCTTATGGTGGTTATATAGAAACTCGAAATTTATATAAACGCAGTACTGTTTTTAAAAATGAATTAACCGATGAACGCAACATACACATTGGTTTAGACTTATGGATAAACGAACAAGCTACTATTTATTCCGCTTTAGAAGGAAAAATTCATAGTTTTCAAAATAATACTGCATTAGGAGATTATGGCCCAACAATTATTATAGAACATGAAATTGAAAATATTAAATTTCACACACTATATGGACATTTGAGTGAAGCTAGCTTAGTTGGTAAAAGTGTAGGCGATTTCGTTAAAAAAGGAGAACAAATAGCGACTCTTGGACTACCACCTACAAATGGTGATTATGCACCTCACTTACATTTTCAAATTATAATTGATATAGAAAATAAAACAGGTGATTATCCAGGTGTTTGCAATATCAAAAATCTAGAATATTATTCCATCAATTGTCCAGACCCTAATTTGTTATTAAAAATAAAGTAATTCATTGTTTTATTTATTTTGTAACTTAGACCAGATTAATAAATTAAATTTTATACCTATGAAAAAACTAATTCTATCGTTTGCAATTGCAACCCTAATTTTTTCTTGTAAAGAAGAAACAAAAGATAAAGTAGAAATCGCTACCGAAGCAGTAACTTCCGATGTAACAGAAAGTGTAGATTCTGCAAAAATTAAAACAGAAACTGTTTTAGATACTGTAAAATCAAAAACAGAAGAAAAATTAAAAAATGTAGTTGACAAAGGAGCTGATAAAGTTATTGAAGCTGCAGACAAAGTAAAAAAATCTGTTAAAAAATAAAAAAAAAGTCCTCATGAGTAATTTATGAGGGCTTTTTTTATTTCTGAATTTCTTTCTTTTTATAATTAATTATAAAAACTCCTAAAATAATTAGTACTGTTGCAATAATAAAATCGCTAGTAATTACTTCGTCAAGAAATAACCAACCTAAGAAAACAGCAATAATGGTATTAATATAATTTAAGATTGAAACTTGTATAGCTGTAACTCTTTTTAATGCATATAAATAACAAAAAAATGCCAAAACCGATCCGAAAATAGCTAAATATAAGGTTGCAAAAACACTTCTAAAACTCCATAAACTAACATCTACATTTGGAGAAAATATTAATGCTAAAAACAACTGAACAATCGCAGCAATTGCAAACTGATAAAATAAATTGAGTGCAATATTATTAGATTTATGAATATGCATTTTAGAATAAACAGTTCCTACTGACCAGCTTAAAATAGCGATACTCAAAAACAGAATTCCCGTTTTGTAGTTTGGTTCTAATATGGCACCTAATCCATCTCTAAAAATAAAAACTACCCCAAGAAAACCAATAATAACGCCTATAAAACCTTTAATACTTGGTTTTTGTAACCCAAATAAAATACTTCCGATAAAAATAACAACCGGAGATAACGCACTTAATATTGAGGTCAAACCACTTGGAACATTTTTTTCGGCAATAGTGGTAAAACCATTGGCAATCACAATCATTAATATTGCTGGTACAAATTGGTATTTAAAATTTTTCCAACCAATCCAAGACAATTCTTTTTTATAAAGTAAAATACAAAGGATAATGAATGATGCCAAACCTTGCCTCATAGAAGTAATGTACCAAGGCGGAATCGTTTCGACAGCAACACGAATCCCAAAATAAGTAGTTCCCCAAACGATTGCCACTACAATTAGGCAGAATAATAATTTGAAATCCGTTTTTTGGTTCATATTAAAAATGATAATAGACGAATGTACAATAATTTCAGCAAACCATGAAACTCATATAAAGGTCTAGCTAGCCACTAAATTCGTGTTATTCTTGTAGCAACAATTCAATATGTTTTTATTTTTCTTTATTAATTAATTCCCAGACTTTTTCATTAAAATTTGCTTTATTAATTCCTGTAAGCTTTTCTAATGATTGAAAATAGTTTTCGTTTTCTTTATTATATTTTCCACAACTTACAAATTCTAAAACACTTTTAAATCCTTTTTCTTTTTCAATTTTTTGAACAATCAAAGCATTTATTACATATTCTGCCATTAAATGTTTTTCTTTAGATTCGCCAAAATTGTCCATTTTACCATACACTTCTAACCAATTCTTTTGTTTGTCGTTGGCAACTTTCAATTTGAAAGTTTTAAAAATAGTATTCCAACTCATTCCCCAACTTCCCCCATAAAGATAAGCACAACCTTCATCGATTGGTTTATTTATAATTTTTGATGAAACCACATTTTTTAATCTTTCGTGCCACAAATCATGCAAGTCAAATGTATCAAATTTAGTTTCGTTATTGCCTTTAACAATTAATAACCTGTTCTCTGATTTTGAACTAAATGTACTCATTGCCTTACCATTATAATCTAACTTATATTCAACACCAATCATTTTTAGCAACTCTGGCATATCGGCTCCAAAATAAATATCTGTTTGTGAGTTGCTGGCATTTAGCTTTCTATCAAATGCTGCAACAGCTTTTGCATAATTTTTTGCTGTGGTTGTGTTTATTGCACTTTTATAATGAAAAATGCAATTATCAACTTTCATAGTTTCCCAACTTGAAGCGTTTCTTATTAATGTTGATGAAAACTTAAATCCATCATTTTCTTTGTGCGCAATCAACTCAAAACTAGCTCTTAACATTGGACTATTTTCATTTATACCAATGTAAGAAAGTTGTATGTAATATTCGAAATCATTTAATTTGACAACATTTGTTAAATATGGTTTAAAAAAATCCTCATTAAATTTACCGTTTTTTTCAATACCATTCATTTCATCAAGCAAAATATAGGTTTCTATATTTTCTTTGGCCCACACATTTGTATTTTCTTCATTTGGTTTTTCTTTTGCAATCAATAAATTATTTAGTGATAAAGTCAATTTTTTAGTTTCAATACTATCCTTTGGCATTTGAACTATTTTAGAAACATTTATCGTATTATTTTGTCCAATAGCAGAAAATGACAGAACAGCAAATAGTATTGTAAAAATATTTTTCATTGTAAGTTGTTTTTTTAATTATTTAAGACAAATGTAAATCTCATTTTTGTCTTATGCTTGTATAATATTGCAATTTCGTTTATAATCTGTTGGGGAAACATTTGTATAATATTTGAAGTATTTGCAAAATTGAGCATGGTCATAAAAACCAACTTCTAATGCTATTTCGCCAATAGAAGTACCTTTAATAAGTAAGTTTTTAGCATGATTATTCTATTCATTAAAATAAATGAGGCTGGAGTTAGTCCTGTTTTTTTCTTGAAATATCGTATGAATTGAAATTTACTCATTTTACTTTCAAAAGACATTTTGCCAATATCAATTTTATCTGAAAAATTTAAACGAGCCATTTCAACACTATCATCAATTGCATTTTTGCTTTGATTATCAATTATGATGTTTTTTTTTGTATAACCCCCAGAAATTAATATTTCAATTAAATTTTTTAGCTTCTGTTCCAAAAAAATTTCATTGCTTATCTCATCAAAAAAACGAGTTATAGAAGAAATAACCAAAGGATCAGTTATTAAATCATTTGTAAAATGTAAATTTCCATTATTTTTTCCAGCAACTTTTTTTGAAAAATAATTCAATATATCTGGATTCAAATAAATCATTTTATAAAGGCAATCTTCCGCATCAATATTTTTGTCAGAATGAACTTGATATGGATTTATTATACTAATACTATTAGAATGAACAAGTTGCGTTGTTTCTTCAATTACGCATTTTTTTATTCCTTTATTAAGCAAACCTATGCAATAAGTATCATGAAAATGATTTGGCAGATCGAACTTGCTAAACAATGACTCTTTTATTTCAATAGAATCAAATTGTTTATACTGGGTCGTTTTTAAATACATAAAGCTTTTTCTGAAATAATTTGTGGTTTAAAATCTTTCTTTACAGAAATGATAAATTAGGATCGAATTTTGACTTCCCATTTCCAAGCACTTGCTAATGCTTCTTCTAATGTCGATTGTGCTTTCCAACCCAAAACAGTATTGGCTTTATCGGTATTCGCATAAGCAGAAACTATATCACCTTCTCTTCGAGGAACTATTTTGTATGGTAATTTTCTTCCAGAAACTTTTTCGAAAGTGGTGATAACTTCTAGAACCGAACTTCCCGTTCCAGTTCCTAGATTGAAAGTTTCTACTTTATCCAAATTTTTCTTATTTAATAAACGTTGCAGCGCAATAACATGTGCTTTTGCCAAATCGACCACATGAATATAATCGCGAATACAAGTTCCATCTGGCGTTGGATAATCATTCCCATAAACTGATAATTCTTTTCGCAAGCCCATTCCTGTTTGCGTGATATACGGAATTAAATTTTGTGGAACTCCAATAGGCAATTCTCCTATTTCTGCACTTGGATGTGCTCCAATTGGATTAAAATATCGCAATAAAATTGAATTTATAGTACTGACTTTACAAACTTCAGTAATAATTTCTTCGCCTATTTGTTTTGTGTTTCCGTACGGAGAAATTGCAGTCTGAATAGGTGCATTTTCAGTAATTGGCATTTTTTCGGCTTGACCATAAACAGTACAAGATGAACTGAAAATAAAATTAGCTTCAGTTTTTTGTTGCAATTCTTGCAGAATATAAACCAATGTGTTAATATTATTTTCGTAATATAACAAAGGATTTTCGACACTTTCGCCAACTGCTTTTGATGCTGCAAAGTGAATTACTCCCTCAACATCGTTATGTTTTTTGAAAAAATTTTGAATGGAAGTTTTTTCTCTTAAATCTAATTTTTCATACAAAGGTATTTTGCCTGTAATGGCAACAATCCCTTTCAAAACTTCTTCAGATGAATTAGAAAGATTATCGATAATAACCACTTCGAAACCTTCCTTTTGTAATTCGACAACGGTGTGAGAACCTATAAATCCGAGACCTCCTGTTACTAGTATTTTCATTTTTTTGAGATAATAGAATAAAGAAACAAGAGAAAAGACACAACAAATCTTGTCTCTTTCTTCTTGTCTCTATTTTTCTTATTTTAAAAACTCTAAAACAGAATCGGTTATAAATTTTATTTGTTCGTTGTCAAGTTCTGTATGCATAGGCAACGACAACACTTGCTGAACTAATTGATTAGTTACCGGAAAATCTTCTTCTTTATATCTCGAATCTAAATAGGCTTTTTGAGAATGCAACGGAATTGGATAATAAATCGCACATGGAATATCTTTGCTTAACAAATAATCCATCAAACCATTTCGGTCCGCATCAATAATTCGTAAAGTATATTGATGAAAAACATGACAATCACAAATATCACAAATGTTTGGTGCTACAATATTTTTATGCCCTTCAAAAGCTGCTGAATATTTTCTAGCCGCATCTTGTCTGGCTTTACTATACGTATCTAAAAGTGGTAATTTTGCATTAAGAACAGCCGCTTGAATACTGTCTAAACGAGAATTTACGCCTACCACATCATGATGATAACGTACATACATTCCATGATTTACAATACCTCGAAGCGTGTGTGCTAAGTCATCATCGTTTGTGAAAATAGCGCCACCATCACCATAACAGCCTAAATTTTTAGACGGGAAAAATGACGTTGCTCCTACATGACCTATTGTTCCTGCTTTCTTTTTTGTCCCATCAGAAAATTTGCAATTGGCTCCAATAGCTTGTGCATTATCTTCGATTACAAAAAGATTGTGTTCGTTTGCAATTTGCATAATCGCTTCCATATTAGCAGCGCGACCAAACAAATGCACTGGAATAATAGCTTTCGTTTTTGATGTTATTGCTTTTCTAATGGCTTCAATGTTAATGTTCATATTGTACATATCAACATCGACTAAAACTGGTGTCAATTGCAAAAGCGCAATAGTTTCGACAGTGGCTGCAAAGGTAAAATCGGCAGTAATGACTTCGTCACCAGGTTTTAAACCAAGTCCCATCATAGCTACTTGCAAAGCATCGGTTCCGTTTGCACAAGGAATTACGTGTTTTACATCTAGGTATTCTTCAAGATTTTTTTGGAATTTATGAACTTCTGGTCCGTTTATGTAAGTATTTGTATCTAAAACTTCTTGAATAGAAGTGTTTACTGTATCTTTTATTTTTTCGTACTGACTTTTTAAGTCAACCATTTGAATTTTTTTCATCTTTTTATTTTAACCGCAAAGTTTACAAAGCTTTCACTAGGCTCACAAAGTTTTGAATTTAGAACAAAAATAGCAATTTTAGATTTATAGATATTATATAATGTAAAGAAAAATGTATTTTTGAAATCAAATTTTATTTAATGCTTTTCATTTATAATTTAATAGTTCATATTGCCAGTTTTTTATTAAAAATCGTGGCGCTTTTCAGTCCAAAAATAAAACTTTTTGTTGCTGGTCGAAAAACTGTTTTTACAACTTTAGAAAGCAAAATAAACTCAGAAGATAAAACCATTTGGTTTCACGCCGCCTCTTTAGGCGAGTATGAACAAGGTTTGCCCGTAATTGAAAAAATAAAAGAAAAATTTCCTGCTCACAAAATTGTGATTACCTTTTTTTCTCCTTCTGGCTATGAAGTCAGAAAAAATAATACTGTTGCTAATGTTACAGTTTATTTGCCTTTAGATAATAAAAGTAATGCGCAACAATTCTTAAAATTAGTGCATCCAGAAATGGTTTTCTTTATCAAATACGAATATTGGCCTAATTATTTGAATGAACTCAAAAAACAAAACATCAAAACCTATCTCATTTCAGGTGTGTTTCGAGAAAAGCAATCTTTTTTTAAATGGTATGGTGGTTTTTATAGAAAGGCTTTACGCTCTTTCGATTATTTTTTTGTGCAAAACGAAAGCTCTAAAAAACTCTTGCAAAGCATTGGTTTTACTAATGTGAAAATCTCTGGAGACACGCGTTTTGACAGAGTGGTTTCTATTTTAGAACGTGACAATTCATTAGATTTTATTGCCCAATTCAAAAATAACACAACAACTATTGTAATTGGAAGTTCGTGGCCGAAAGATGATAATTTATTGATTAACTATATTAATCAATCATCAAATGAGGTGAAATTTATTATTGCGCCGCATAATATTAAGCTAGAACAAATTCAAGAATTACAAAAATCAATTACAAAAAAAGCCGTTTTATTTTCGGAAAAAGACAATCAAGATGTCTCTAATTTTGATGTATTTATTATTGATACCATTGGAATTTTGACTAAAATATATTCTTACGCTGACATTGCATACGTAGGTGGTGGTTTCGGAAATCCAGGCGTTCATAATATTTTAGAACCCGCTACTTTTGGCGTTCCAATAATTATTGGTCCTAATTATTCTCATTTTGCAGAAGCAACTGCTTTGGTAAATATGACTGGTTGTATTTCGATTAATAATCAAAAGGAATTGAATGAAATTTTCGATAATTTAATTCAAAACCCAGATGAAAGATTTGAGAAAGGGCATATTTGTAGCACTTTTGTAAATATGAATAAAGGTGCAACAGAAGTGATTTTAAAACATCTTTCTTAATCAAAGCTAAAAAAACAACCCAAATAAATTAATTTCTTACATTGCAACCTTCAAAAAAATATTACTTATGAAATTTTTAAAACTATTCCTCCTACTATTCGTCATCCAAACACAAGCGCAACAAGGCGGCATGTGGATTCCTTCTTTACTAAATGGAATGAACGAAACAGAAATGAAAAACTTGGGCATGAAAATCTCTGCCGATGATATTTATTCGGTAAATCATTCGAGTTTAAAAGATGCTGTTCCACAATTTAACGGAGGTTGTACTTCGGAGGTAATTTCACCAAAAGGGTTAATTCTTACCAATCATCATTGTGGTTTTGACGCTATTCAAAACCATTCATCAGTAGATCATGATTATTTAACCAATGGTTTTTGGGCAATGAAAATGGAAGATGAATTACCAAATGAGAATCTTGTGGTTACATTTATTGTAAGTATAAATGATGTCACTACTCAAGTTTTAGATGGTGTTTCATCAATCACTTCGGAAGCAGAAAAACAAAAGAAGATTCAAGAAAATATTACTAAAGTTTCTGCGATTTTTGCAAAAGAAGCTTGGCAAGAAAATAAAGTACGTACTTTTTTTGAAGGAAATCAGTATATCTTATTTGTAACAGAAACTTTCAAAGACGTTCGATTAGTTGGTGCGCCACCAAGTTTGATAGGAAAATTCGGGTCTGATACGGATAACTGGGTTTGGCCACGTCATACGGGAGATTTTTCGATGTTTAGAGTTTATGCAGATAAAAATAATCATCCAGCAGCTTATTCTAAAGACAATGTTCCTTATACACCAAAACACTTTTTACCGGTTTCTTTAGACGGAGTTCAAGAAGACGATTTTACGATGGTTATGGGTTATCCTGGTAAAACTCAAGAATATTTACCATCATTTGCAGTAGCACAAATTGTAAATGAAACCAATCCTGCAAAGATAGAAATTCGTGATGCAGCGCTAAAAGTACAAGATGGTTTTATGAGAAAAGACAATGCTATCAAAATCCAATATGCTTCAAAATATGCTGGTGTTGCCAATTATTGGAAAAAATGGATTGGAGAAAGTCAAGGATTAAAAAAATCGAATGCTGTTGGAATAAAGCAAGATTTTGAAAAAGATTTTCAACAAAAAGTTATTGCAACTGGCAAACAAAACGAATACGGAAACTTATTACCCGAATTTGAGAAAAACTACAAAGAGATTACTCCTTATTCTTTAAGTAGGGATTATTTTATGGAAGTGGTGACCAAAAATACTGAATTATTGAGTGTTGGCTATAAATTATACCAACTCGAACAAGTATATACAACAAAAGGTGAACAAGCGTTTAATGACAGGAAAGAGAACTTAATTAAATCTCAAGAAGATTTCTTTAAAGATTTTAATGCAACTGTAGATGAAAAAGTTTTCGAACAACTTATTGCTCTTTATGGAAACAAAGCACCAAAAGAGTTTTTACCCGCTTCATTATTAAATGTAGATTACAAAAAACTAACAACCTTAATATACAGCAAATCGAAATTAGTTAATTATACAAATTTTAAAACACTTTTAAGTGGCGATGCAAAATCGGTATTAAAAAAATTGAACTCGGACAAAGGTTATGCTTTTGTAAAATCGTTGGCAGATAATTACAGTAAAAATGTTGCTCCAAAATACGACGAAATCAATTTAAAAATCACCGCTTTGCAAAGAACTTATATGAAAGCACAGTTAGAACTATATCCTAACTCACGTATTTTTCCAGATGCAAACAGTACTTTGCGCGTTACTTACGGAAAAGTAAAAGGATATGCTCCAAAAGACGCTACCTATTATAATCCCGTTACCTATTTAGATGGTGTTATGGAAAAATATGTTCCTGGTGATTACGAATTTGACGTTCCAAAAAAACTAATTGAGTTGTATAACAACAAAGATTACGGAAAATATGGGGAAAACGGAAAATTACCTGTTTGTTTTATAGGCACAAATCACACAACTGGCGGAAATTCAGGAAGTCCAGCTGTAGATGCTGAAGGAAATCTGATTGGACTAAATTTTGATCGTGTTTGGGAAGGTACTATGAGTGACATACATTATGATCCTTCAATTTGCCGAAATGTGATGGTCGACATGAGATATGTTTTGTTTATTGTTGATAAATTTGCCGGCGCAAAACATTTAATTGACGAGATGAAATTAGTTCACCCAAAGAAAAAATAAGTCATTAATAACCAATAGTTTAAAATCACTCAACCCTTTTTAAAGTAATTTTAAACTATTTTTTTAATATAAAAATTTTGGCACAGAAATTGTAAATAAATCACATGTTGACAAAGATTGATTTTTTTTTAAAAAAAGCAAAAAAAAAGTTTTACATATAAAAAATTTTATATCTTTGCAAAGAATTAATAATTAACCTTTATAATTAAGTAAGATGAAAAAAGTTGTTTTAAGTTTAGCTTTAGTAGCTATGATGAGTGTTTCTTTTGTATCATGTAAAGATGCTGCTGCTGAGGCTCCAGTAACTGAAGAAGCTGCTCCAGTAATGGAAGAAGCTGTTGATTCTGCAGCTGTTGTTGCTGATTCTGCTGCTACTACTGCTGTTGACGCTGCTGCTACTGCTACAGATGCTGCTGCAACTGCTACTGATGCTGCTGCAACTGCAAAAGATGCTGCTGCAAAAAAATAATTAGAATATAATTCTAAAAATTTTAAACCACGCCAATGGCGTGGTTTTTTATTTACAATAGTTTTTTTAGCTTGTAATAAAACATTTATGGCTAAAAAAAGAGTAAACCTTTCAATTCAAAAGAATTTGAAAAGTTTACCCTTTTTGATTCTACAGAAAAACAAAAGAGAATTTAGTTTAAAAAAATGAGTTGTTACTTTATAATAAATTTTCAAATAAAGCAAAGTCATTATTAGAAAAATCGAGTATCTCAGATTTTGATGTGTATTTTACAATCTCATCAATTCCTTTTTGCAACAACAATTGTGTAGTATATTTTCGACTAACAGCCATTTCCTTTTCACGTATAATTAGCCTGAAATAAAATTTATCTCTTGAAGATTTAAATCTTAAAAACACAGCCTCTCCTATCGAGTTTTTCAGGAATTCAATTTCATTCTCACATTCAAACTTTAGCTCAAAATTATTGCTCGTAAATATTACTTTTCCCCTTCTAGAAGTAAATTCAAACTTATATTCGTCGTTTACTCTTTTACTAATAACAAATGCACTCATAAATAATTGAAAATTTATATTTATATCTTACTTTATAGCTATAAATATTTATTTAATAAAACTAAAATAATTTTAGATTTAATAACTCTTTTCAACAATTAATTTTACTTTTTCTAAAGTAATATTTTGTTTTTCCCCTAATCCTAACCAACCTCTTTCTTCAAAACGATTTACTATAAAATTAGCTGTTTTATCAAAATCTTTGGTGTAATCAGATAACTTAGTTTGCATTCCCATTGCATGAAAAAATTCTATCGTTTTATTTATGGCTTCTTTTGCAACTTCATCTTCAGTTCCCGTTAAATTAAAAATACGTTTTCCATATTGTGCCAGTTTTCCTTTCTTAGTTTCAAACATTACGCGGTACAAATTAGGACCAATAACCGCCAACGTTCTAGCATGATCAATTCCGTACAAAGCAGTTAATTCGTGTCCAATCATGTGTGTTGCCCAATCTGAAGGAACTCCTTTTTGAATCAATCCGTTTAAAGCCATCGTGCAACTCCACATAAAGTTAGAAGCTAAAGCATAATCTTTTGGATTCTCAACAACTTTTGGCCCAACTTCAATTAAAGTTTGCAAAATACCTTCTGCAATTCGATCCTGAAGATATCCTTCGTGCGGATACGTTAAATACTGTTCTAGCACATGTGTATAAGCATCTACAACTCCGTTTTGTAATTGTCGTTTAGGCAACGATTCAATTACTGTTGGATCACAAATAGAGAATTTTGGGAATAAAGCAGAACCACCAAAAGCTAATTTTTCTTGAGTCGACTCAATAGTAACTACAGCCCCTGAATTCATCTCGCTTCCAGTTGCAGGCAAGGTCAGAATAGTCCCAAAAGGAATCACTTTAGATAAATCTTTAATTAAAAGTCTCTTTTGAAGAATATCCATAGGATTACCGTCAAAATGCGTAGCAGCTGAAATAAATTTTACTCCATCAATTACAGACCCACCACCTACAGCAAGAATAAAATCTATTTTTTGTTCTTTGATAACGGCAACTGCTTTCATCAATGTTTCAAAGTGTGGATTAGGTTCAATTCCTCCAAATTCAACAATTTCAAAACCTTTCAGATTATTCAGTACTTGTTCATGGATTCCATTTTTAAAAATACTTCCACCACCATAAGCCAAAAGAATTTTTGCTCCTTGTGGAACTAACGTAGCTAGTTTTTCAATTTGTCCTTTTCCAAAAATTAAATTGGTAGGATTGTATAATTCAAAATTTAACATAATCTTATTTTTTAGAATTCAATTGATTTAATAATTTTTCAGCAACTAATTTAGATGAAGCTGGGTTTTGTCCTGTAATTAACAAACCGTCTTCTACAGCATAGGGTTGCCAGTCTGCTACTTTTGAATAAGTTGCTCCATTCGCTTGTAAAGCATCTTCTAATAAAAATGGAACAACATCTGTCAAGCCAACAGCAGCTTCCTCTGTATTAGAAAATCCCGTTACTTTTTTACCTTTTACTAAAAATGCTCCGTTTATCTTTACATTTTTTAAAACTCCCGGCGAATGGCAAACAAAAGCAACTGGTTTATTATTTGTGTAAAATGCTTCTATTAAAGCGATTGAATTTTTATCTATTGCCAAATCCCATAATGGTCCATGACCTCCAGGATAAAAAACCGCATCATAATCAGCCTCTTTTACATCTGCTAATTTAAATGTATTTTTCAATTTAGACAATAACTCATTATCCAAATCAAATCTTTTAGTGTCTTCTGTTGCAGCAGATGGATCTTCACTTTTTGGATCAATTGGTGGCTGACCACCTAGTGGTGTTGCAATATCAATTTTCACTCCCTTGTCTAATAATTCATAATAAGGTGCAGCAAATTCTTCTGTCCAAAACCCTGTTTTTTCTCCTGTGTTTCCTAGTTTATCGTGACTAGTGAGAACAAATAATACCTTTTTCATACTTTTTTTATTTAATTTTTGTGCGTTTGCAGTTACTGTAAAGCAACTTATTGTTAGTACTACAATAGCAAATAATGCGATTTTTTTCATTTTTATATTTTGCTTTGTACAAATTTAAGGCGAATATGTTATTAGTAAAAATAATTTAAATTATGTTTGTGATAAATATATTTATGTCATGGTTAATCTAGAATGGTATCGAACATTTAAATCGGTATATAAAAACGGGAAATTTTCTTTGGCTGCCAAAGAACTATTTATAAGTCAACCGGCCGTAAGTCAACAAATATCAATGTTGGAAGCACATGTAGGTTATAAACTTTTCAATCGAAAATCAAAGGGTGTAGAGCCAACGGAATATGCTAAGTTACTCAATAATTTAATCATTGAAGCGCTAGACCGACTGGAAAATGTAGAAAATGGTTTTCGTGCCAAAGCATTTAATGCAAATCGATTAATTTCAATTGGAATTTCAAAACATTTAATGAGTAGCTTAGGAAGCAGTTTAATTTCAAAATTTGATTTTATAGATTTTAGCACTCATGAAAACGATGCACTTTTTGAGTTGGTAGACTCCAAAAAAATCGATTTTGCTATTGTCACCAAACAGTATGATACCTTTGATACTATTCAAAAAAAAGTTGGAGAAATCAAACAAGTTATTGTTGGTTCAAACACTATTGATACTTCCGAATTGAAAGCTAATATTAAAATTAATGATTTAGTATCAATCGAAAATTGGCTAAACAATCAAAAATGGTTCAGTCACAATGCACAAATTCCGCACATCAAATTATTCTGGCTATATGTTTTTAATAAAAAAAGACCTTCTATGATCCCTAATTATATTATTCCATCAGAATATGAAATGTTAGAAATAATTTCAAAAAATACAGGAATTGCTGTCGTTTGGTGTTGTAACGCAAAAAGTTTAATAAAAAATAACAAACTAAAATTGTTATGGGATAGTGAGCAGATGCCAAGTACCGAAGTATTTTTATTAGCTCGTAAAAATGATAATTTAAATACTATTTTTGAAAATATTGAACTAGAATTGAAAAAAAAGTTGGCTTAACTACTTCTTATAAAAATTATTATCATCTATATATTCCCAAACTTTAGTTGGCAATAAAGGTTGTATATTTTTTTTGTTTTTTATATTTTCACGAATAAATGTTGATGAAATCTCTACAATTGGCGCATCAATCATATGAATTTTTGGATTTTTTTTAAATTCAAAATTATCAATCTCTGATGAAACCCTAGGATAAACATATATATCATGATTTTGTATAATAATTTCATGATTTTTCCATTTATTAAGTGATCTTAGGTTATCCTCTCCCATAATTAGAGAGAATATGTGATTTGGAAATTTATCTTGTAAATATGCTAAAGTATTTATGGTATAATTAGGTTGTGGTAATTTAAATTCAATATCCGAAGGAATAATTTTCGAATAATCTTCAGTTGCCAAATGAACTAAATGCAATCTCTGGTAATCATTTAGTAAAGTTTCTTTCTTTTTTAATGGGTTATGAGGTGTTACAATCATCCAAATTTGATCTAAATCTGAGTGCTCTGCTATATGATTTGCTATAATTAAATGCCCAATATGAATTGGATTAAAACTACCAAAATACAAGCCTATTTTCATGAAATTATTATTTTTTGATTCATTAAAATCATCAAAGATATATTAAATCCTTAGTTCTATTTATGAAATCACAAAATATTTCAAACAAAAAACCCTATCCGATTTGGATAGG